>CAMYKY010000022.1 GCA_947259165.1 uncultured Acidobacteriota bacterium
GGGAGAGGTTGAACCAGTCGCTCTTGTCCGCACCGCAGCGCAGGGTGCTACTCTGATATCGAACCCCGTTAGCAGAGGATTCCTATGGGTGAGCTCTACGACGAGTTCGAGCAGGAACTGGCCTCGTGGCAGGCGCGCTACCAGGGCTTTCCCGAGCGCGAGGTGGAGAAGCTCCTGTTGCTCGCTCTCGAGCGGGAGCAGCTGGTCACCGTCGCGTACCGGAGCGAGCTGATGCGGGATCGTCTCCGCGAGCTCGGAATCGACCCCGAGCTCGAGGCCGCGTTCACCCAGGCGCTTGCGTGGGCGTGGAAAGACGAGGAGATGCACGCGATCTATACGCGGGGTCTTCTGTTGAAGTGGGGCTCGTTCACGTTGCGCGTGCGCGCGTTCGTCCAGCAAATGGCGGGTGCCATCGCGGGTTGGTCGAGCTCGGTGCAACAACACGTCCGCTGGTCGCGTGCACCGCTGTCGCGCGCGCTCGCGGGAACCATTGCGACCGTCGGCCGAATCCTTGGCAAGGTGCCGCGGGGTGTCCGTAACGATCTCCGATTCTTGAGCTTCCGTGAGTTTTGTCGTCTCCAGGTCGATGCGGAGCGCACGGCGGCTGCGTGTTGGAACCGGCTCAGCGAGCTCGGTCCGGAAATTTCCCGATTGGACGAGAGCGCTTGCGCCGAGATCGGTCGCATGTTGTCGGATGAACAGCGCCACTGTGAGATTTTCCGGATTATTGGCGACGGTTTGGACGGGGTTTCGAGCACGGACGAGGTGATTTCGCGGCTGCGCGCCATCGATGCGTTTTTCGTGCCGCGCGCGCACCGTCCTGAGCCCCTTGCGTCGCATCCCTTCGGCTCCGGGGGGCGGGTCGATGTTTTTTTGGGCGATGGATCGACCTCGAAGCTCGAGACGTTTCGTCGCGTTCTCGACGAAAGTGAGTTGGAGGCGACACTCGAGCAAGCCACTCGGGTCAAGAGCAAGCCGCTTTCCGAGATGCGCGTTTTGGTCAAGGCGACTTTCATGCTTGGCTACGACCGCGAACATCTGGAGATCGTGACCGACCCAGAGCTCGTCGACGCGCTTGCTCGCTGGCTCGTCGAGCGCGGCGTGGGTGACGTGCTCGTTGGCGATGGGCGGAACATCTACGATCGCTTCTGCGAGAACCGAGACGTTGCTTCGGTCGCCTCCTATCTCGGCTTCGAGTCGCCGCACTACCGCATCGTGGATCTGAGCGCCGACCAGGTTCCCCACGCGTACTCACGAGGGATGGCACAAGAATCGTTGAGTCAAGCCTGGCGCGACGCGGACTTTCGCATCGTTTTCTCGAAGCTCCGAAGCCATCCCGTCGACTTCACCCACCTGGGTATTGGCGGGATGCAGGGTATCGGAGCGCGGCTGGAAGATTTCTTATTCTTGGAACGCCAGGCGCATCGCGAAACCGCGCTTCTCATGCCGGTCATCGACTACCCGCCAGAGTTTGCCCTGATCGATGGGTACGACTCGGCGGGGGACGGGTTGGTCGGCATCATCGCTTGCCCCAACCCCCCGCGTCCCTATCGTCTTTACGCCGGAAGGGACACACTCGCCGTCGACATGGTAGCTACCCGCCATCTCGGCCTCGACGACCCTCGCGAGTCGCGCGTCCTGGACGCGGCGTGCCATTGGTTCGGGGACCCGACGCCAACGACCCGCGTCGTCGGGTGCGACGAGCCAGTGGCGTCATGGCGGAGCCCGTACCAAAACGAGCTGACCACTCTTTTGAGCTTGGTAGCGAACCCGGTTTACGAGCTGGGGAGTTTTCGCGGTGCCGCGTTCGTTCCGCCCATGGACGAAGAGGCTTTCCCGATGACTGCACCCGGCTCGGCCATCGTGCGATTCGAGCGCTGGTGCCTCCAGCGTCTTCTGAGGATGAGACGCTGACGCGTAAAGTCGCTGTCGTCGGTGCGGGCATGGGCGGGCTCGCTGCTGCTGTTCGTCTGAACCAGCAAGGACACGACGTGACCGTCTTCGAGGCGAGGCCCGACGCGGGAGGCCTCGCCTCTAGTTTCCATCTGCAAGGATTGCGCTTCGACTACGGTCCCTACATCCTGCTCGACGAGCCTGGCCTCACCTGGGCCTTTCACCAGCTCGACGTCGAGCTCGACCTCGTTCCCATCGAGGCCGTCTATGAAGTGCTCTTCGACGATGGCCGCGCGATCCGCTTCTACAAAGATCGGGAGCGCACCGCTTCGGAGATGGACCGGACGTGGCCTGGGAGTGGTGAGCAGTATCTGAAGCTCGTCAGTCGACTCGAACGCATCTACCGTGACACCCAACCGCTCCAGTTCGTCTCGAGACCCGGTTTGGCGCGGCTGATCCGCGTTGGCGCCGCGCGACACGTTGGCTTTTTTCTACGAGGCCTCGAGTCCGTCCTGGCGCGCTCGGGACTTCCGCGAAAAATCCGGGACGCGATCATGATCTGGACGCACATCGCTGGCCAGCCGACGACGAAAGCACCGAGCCCGCTCGCTCTCGTGGCGGCGTTGATCCACGGCGCGGGGGCGTACTATCCAAGAAACGGGATGGGTTCGCTCGCGGCGAGCCTCAAGGCGGCGGCGAGACAACGCGGTGTTCGGTTCAGGTACGACACCCGAGTGCAACATCTTCGCCACGACAACGGCCGTATGAAGGTTGAGCTGGCGGAGGGGCAAAGCGAGTTCGATGCCGTCGTGTCGAACGCCCACGGCGTGGGCACGTATCTGTCCCTCGTTTCACGGATTGCGCCGCAGGTAGCATCTCAGCTGCAACGGCTACCACTTCAGCCTCCGGGCTACTGCGAGTATCTGAGAGTGAAGGGCGAGCCGTCTTCGACCTACCTGCGCTTTCGTCTCACCGGCGGCAACGACTGCCGATTGTTCGTCGATCCGCGCCACCTCGAATCCAACCCACGCGCCGATGCCTGGTATCCGGCCCGACTCGTCGGAAACAGCGAGCGCGCGCACGGTGACGATTGGTGGAAAGAATCGCTCGACGCGGTTGAAGTGCTCGAGCGTCGTACGCCGCCGGATTGGGGGCGCGAGTTTCATCTCTATCGCGACAGCATGAACCCCGTCATGACCGCGCGTTTCATGCGACAAGGACGCTTGGCACACAAGAGCCCTTTCGTCCCGGGCCTGTACCTGGCGGGAAGCTCGACCCATCCCGGGCAATGGGTCAGCTTTTGCGCCATCTCGGGTATTCTCGCTGCCGATCAGTTACACGAGGATCGTTTCTGAGTGCTCCCGACCGAGCTCGAATCGATCCGTGGCATGCGTGTGCGGCGCGCCCGTGTCGGGTCGGGTCCGCCGCTGCTGCTGCTCCATGGCTATCCCGAGAGCTTGCAGATCTTTTCGCGCTTGGCGCCCTTGCTCGCCCCGTCGCGCGACGTCATCGCCTTCGACTGGCCCGGCATGGGCGCCAGCGAGGAATGGAGCGGCGGCGCGTCACCGGTTCAAGTGGCTGAGCGCTTGATCCACCTCATGGACCACTGGTCGCTGGAGCGTGCCGAGGTCGTCGCGATGGACATGGGCGCGCAGCCGGCGCTCGTCGCCGCCGCCGAGCATCCCGAGCGCGTGTCCCGGCTCGTCGTGATGAACTCGCTCGTCCTCTGGGATGAGAAGACGTCGTGGGAGATTCGATTTCTTCGACGCCACGGGTTCAACCGCTTCATCATCGAACAGTTTCCCCGGCTCGTGTTCTACCGGGCAGAGAAGACGTTCCTCGAAGGGACGCGCTTACCGCGTGAGCTTCGCGTCGAGCTCTGGAGCCATTTCCGCCGCCCCGAAGTACGCCGCTTCGTTTCGAGAATGTGCGCCGGCTATGAAGGTCTATTGCCGCGCCTGCCGTCGTACTACGAGAGGATCCGCTGCCCCACGCGGATCCTATGGGGGAGCGCCGAGCGGCATTTCCCGCTCGCCCATGCCGAGCGTCTTCACGCTCTCGTGCCTGGCTCCGAGCTCGACGGGGTCGCCGGCGGAGGGCACTGGATGGTCTGGGAGCACGCCGACGAGATCGCTGCGCGTATTCTCCGATAGAAGCCGCTAGCTGTTGATCTGCTCGGCGAGGTAGCGCTCTCGACCCACTTCATCCACGAGGTGGAGCTGGGCTTCGAGCCAGTCGACGCTGTCTTCTTCGTCCACGAGGATCTTATCGAACAGCTCCCGGGTGCCGTTGTCGGCCTTGTCCCGGCAAAGCGCAATTCCGGTGTTCAGACGCTTGACAGCATCCAGCTCGAGCTCCAAGTCGAGCTTGTGCTGCTCGATGGGCTCCTCGCCCACGCGCACCGGGCTGAGGCGCTGCATGTTGGGGATGCCGTCGAGGAACAGGATTCGTTCGATGACGTCGTCCGCGTGCTTCATCTCCTCCATCGACTCTTCGCGCTTCTTGGCGGCGAGTCGATGGTAGCCCCAGTTCGCGCACATTTTGGCGTGCACGAAATACTGGTTGATGGCGGTGAGCTCGGCGGTTAGAACGTCGTTGAGGGCTTCAATGATCTTCGCATTACCTTTCATAGCCCTTCATCATACCGCGAGGCGTCTCGCGTTGACGCTTTTCTGTCACCACGAGCTGGTCGATCGTGGGGCGGCAGCCGCCGCACCGGCGACCCGCGTCGCACGCGCGGCCAATCTCGCGCATCGAGCACGCGCCGTCACGCACCAGGCTCTTGATGGTGCGGTCGGTGATGCCTTTGCACGAGCAAACGATCATGAGACCAATATAGCTAAAAGTGAAAACCAATGTCAATTTCAAAATACGGAAATTGACACAGGTTGAGGTAAGCTCGAGGCCATGAGTATGAACCGACGGCTTTTTCTGAAGGCGACTCTGGGCGGTGCCTATTTACCGAAACTGTTGCAACCGCAAAGCTTCGACCTGGTGTTACGAGGCGGCTCGGTGATCGATGGCAGTGGCGCGCCGGCTCGCATCGCTGATGTCGGTATCACCGGAGTACGGATCTCTGGGGTGGGGGATCTGTCCGGAGCCACTGCGACGCGATCGCTCGATGTCTCGGGCCTCACCGTCGCGCCAGGGTTCATCGATGTGCACACGCACAGCGAGGACGAGCTCATCACCAATCCCAAGGCTGAAAGCAAGATTCGCCAAGGGGTTACCACTGAAATCCTGGGGATGGACGGCGGCTCGTACAAGCCGGCCGAGTTCGCAGACAAGCTCATGGAGCTCGAGCGTGGGATTGCCGTCAACGCGGGCTCTTTCGTCGGCCAGGGGACACTCCGCGGGCTGGTGCTGGCGATGTCCGATCGCGCCGCGACTCCAGCCGAGATCGGGCAGATGCAACAGCATGCGGCAACGGCGTTGCGTCAGGGAGCGATGGGCATCTCGAGCGGTCTCGAGTACACCCCGGGCGGGTTCGCGTCGGCCGAAGAGATCGGCGAGCTGTGCCGGGTCATGGCGGGCAGCAGCGGGCTGTACGCGACCCACATGCGCAATGAAGACGACGGTGTGGTCGGGGCGGTCGAGGAGGCGATCACCATCGCCGGGCGCGGCGGTGTCGGCCTTCACATCTCGCACCTCAAGTGCCAAGGCCAGCGCAACTACGGAAAATTCGACGCTATCGTCTCTTTGATGGAGGATGCGGAAGCGCGTGGGGTGTCGGTGTCGTTCGATCGCTACCCCTACGTCGCCTACGCGACCACTCTCGCCAACATGATGCCGCTTTGGAGCCGCGAGGGTGGAACCGGCATGTTCATCGAGCGTCTCCAGAATCCCGAAACATGGCAGCGCATCCGCCAAGCGACCGCGGACAAGGTTGCTCTTCTCGGCTCGTGGGACACGGTGATGATCACGTCGGTCACGCTCGAGAAGAACAAACCGCTTCAAGGAAAGACGATTGCCGAGATCGTAAAAGAGACGGGCGACGACCCGTTTCTCTACGTGCGCGATTTGATCATCGAAGAGAACAACCGAGTCCAAATGGTCGGCTTCGGCATGGGAGAAGAGACGACCGCGACTATCCTCGCGCACCCGAAGTGCATGCCCGCCTCCGACGGCTCCGCGCTCGCGACCTACGGCGATTTGAGCAGCGGCAACCCGCACCCCCGCTCCTACGGAACGTTTGCACGCGTTCTCTCGAAGTACGTACGTGACATGAAAATCATGTCGCTCGAGGAAGCAATCCGCAAGATGACGAGCCTTCCCGCCGAGCGGTTCGGTATCGAGGAGCGCGGCCGACTAGCGGAAGGCTATTACGCGGACATCGCGGTGTTCGATCCGGCGACGGTTAACGACGACGCGACGTTCGCCAAGCCGCACCAATACGCGAGCGGATTCGAAGCAGTATTCGTGAACGGCAAGCCGGTCCTCGAGAAAGGGGCGCGTAGCCAGGAGCTTCCAGGAATGGTTCTGCGAGGCAAAGTTACGCCGGCCGTCTAGTCGTCCGGAGGGACGAGCCGCTCCAGCTCTTCGACCCAGTTCTGAATGATGCGGATGCGTTTCTGCACGGTGACGTTCTCGAGCTCTACCATGAGCAACCGCTGACCATCTGGCGCAACGTCAAAATGATCCCCGTAGTTACCTTCGAAGAGAAACTCGGCTCTGGCAACACGAAGCGGATTCTCCTGAAAGGAGGCCGTCATGAAGCGACGCCCGAGCCGAAAAAAGATTTCATCACCCCGAGGGCTCCATACGGGATCGCTGCCGCCATTGCGAGAGACTTGCCACCGCCGGTCGCCATCGGGAAACGGGGAGACGTACACATCTGTTTGTCCCGCCTCGTCGGACACGTATGCGATCCATCGACCTTGTGGAGAGAATGTTGCGTGGAACTCTCGGAAGGGGGTTTGCACAAGAGAACTAGGTTCGCGAGGCCCTTCGAGCGCCAAGGTCCAGATGTCTCCCGAATGGTCAAACGCCAACGTCGTTCCATTGGGGTGCAAGCCTCGATACCAACCGAGATCTGCTTCCGAAGTGTATAGAAGGTCCGGCTCCCGAGAGCTCTCCGGGGCTTTCGGCGCAGGAGACTTCGCAATAGTGGAGGTGTCGTTACCGGAAGCGCTTCCCAGTCCGGCTCTCGCTCGATGATTCTTGCGATCGTGTCCGACACGGTCTCTCCGAGGAAGGCCGTTTTCCCGGTCAAGCTTTCAAAGAGACAGCATCCAAACGCCCAGATGTCAGTTCGCTTGTCGACCGGTTTTCCGCGCGCTTGCTCGGGGCTCATGTACGGCGCCGTCCCGAGAAGCACACCTGACTCGGTGCCGTCTCGCGTCAGCGTTGGAGACTGAGAAAGGTCTTGTGCGGCCCGCTCACCCGTGACCGCCTTCGCGAGACCGAAATCGAGCACCTTTGGCGTGCCGTCCGGTGTGATCTTGATGTTCTCCGGTTTCAGATCACGGTGGACGATCCCTTTTGCGTGCGCTGCTTCGAGCCTCGCAGCAATGTGTTGGAAGAGAGCAAGAGCCTCGGCGACGAGCATGGGACCGCGGGCGAGGCGCTCGGCGAGGGTCTCACCCTCGACCAGCTCCATGACGAGGAACTGCTTGCCGCCCGATTCCTCGAGCCCGTGAAGGGTAGCGATGTTCGGATGGTTCAACGACGCGAGCAAATGCGCTTCTCGCTCGAACCGCGCGAGCTTTTCGGCATCGTGGGAAAAGGCTTCCTGAAGGACCTTGATGGCAACTTCGCGCCCGAGCTTCGTGTCGCGTGCGCGGTAGACTTCACATCCCTCCTGCACCCAACGGCGCGAGGATTTCGTATAGGCCGAGCCTGCTGCCCGAAGTGAGGGGCATCGCTTTGCCGCCTTTCGCTTTGCCGCCTTTCGAGAAGATTGTACGGGCAGACGAAGTCGGTGGCAAGCGCGCAGAAAGCTGGCAAACACTACGTACCAAGCTGTATAACCTTTCATGCGATATTGCCCAACGGAGATTCTTGCGAGGAGGGGAGTCTGAAACGGGTTGGTCTGTTCGTTATCACGCTGACGATTGCGTCCGGCACACGTATCGAAGCTCAAGAGCTTCGCGGGCGCATCGTGGGCACGGTTCGCGATAACTCGGGCGGTTTACTCTCCGGCGTGAGCGTCGCGCTCACGGGCGAGGCGATGATCGCACCCCGAGTCACGCTCACCGGCTCGAACGGCAGCTACGCCTTTCCTTCGGTATCTCCCGGGCACTACGACATCGTGTTCGAGCTGACCGGCTTTCAGACGGTTCGAAGGGCGGCTGTCCGCGTCAACCTCAACGTAACGCTGACGATTAGCGCTGAGCTACCTCTTGCGGGCGTCCAGGAATCCTTGACCATCACGGAGGAGACGCCTGTCGTGGACTTCAAGACCACGACCACGGCGGTGAACTTTACCGAAGAGCTCCTCGAAGATATTCCCAACGCCCGGGACATTTGGGCTGCGATGGCTCAAGCGCCGGGATTTCAAATGAATGGCTACGACGTGGGCGGCTCACACGCGGGGACACAAACGGGCTACATCACCTATGGAGCCGAATCACAAAACCGCACGCTTCTCGAAGGCATCAACGTTACCGAGGGTGCGGATTTGAACGCAGGCTACTTCGACTATGGCAGCTTCGAGGAGTATCAGCTCGGGGGTGCTGGCAACCAAGTCGAAACCCATGGTATTGGCGCCTTCCACAACATTGCGATCCGCTCGGGCGGCGACGAGTTCAAAGCGGATGTCTACTACGACTACGTCGGGGGAGGCATGGTTTCCAACAACGTCCCCGCTGAGTTCGAGCCGAGCGCAAGTGGCGAGAGAGATGGCTTTGTCGCACCCGCCGGCGGAGTCGTCAGAGGAAACCCCATCGACCAACAGTGGGATTTCAACGCTGGGTTTGGCGGGCCGGTCGTTCGCAGCAAAGCCTGGTGGTTCTTCAGTTACCGAAAGTACAACCAGGACCAGTTCGTCTTCGGCCTACCGCAGACAGCGCATACCGAGCTCGTGAACTACACCCTGAAGGGCAATTGGCAGGTCAACTACAAGAACGAGATCATCGCGTTTTGGAATCGGCGTACGAAGTTTCAGCCAGAGCGCGGGCTCGGCCCGACCCGTCCCATCAACGCGGCCCACTGGCAGTCGTCGGTCAACAAGCCGGCAAAGCTCGAGTGGACGAGTGTGCTCAACGAAAACGCTTTTTTGGACGTGCAGGGATCGTGGTGGCAAAACGAGTTCCCGCTCTACCCGACGCAGACGGAAGCACCCTTGGGCGAAGGCGTCGACCCGGGCCGCCTCGACCGGGCTACGGGACAGTTCGCCGACGCGGCCTTTAGCTACTACCACTTCCGTGATACGCAAAAACCTCAGCTGACGGGGTCGCTGTCGTACTACATCGACGACGCCCGCGGCTCGCACAGCCTGAAGTTCGGAAGCGAATGGTACCGGGAGCGCCGGGAGTACTTGCGCTTCCAGCCGCACAACCAGTTCTACTACGACAGTGCCGGCGTGCCGCAAGACGTCGATCTTTACAACACGCCTAACAACAACACGAACGATGCGAGCCTGTTTTCGCTGTGGTTCACCGACTCGTGGACGGTAGGCAATCGGCTGACGTTCAATCTGGGCCTGCGTTATGACCGCTACGCGCTCGGATGGCCCGAACAGAGGATCGAGCCGCAGCTTCCCGGCTTTCCGTTCGAATCCGTTCAGACCCCAGCGACGACAACGAACATCCTCAACGGGCTCGGCCCGCGGGTCGGAGTCGCGTGGGACGTGACGGGTGAGGGCCGTACGGTGGCGAAAGCCTTTTTTGGACGCTTCTACTCGAACCCGAGTACTGCTTTCGTCGACGCCGCGAATCCCGTCAGCACCGTCCAACTGCGCTACACGTTCAACGACCTCGATGGCGATCGCGTTCTGACGCCGGGACGGTGCGGGGAATTGTGGTGTTCAGAGGAGCTCGGTCCGCTACAGACAACGATAGGCGGTGGCGGAAGCCGCCAGGTCGACCCGGATCTTTTGTTCGAGTACGGGCAAGAAGCTTCGCTCGCGATCGAGCACGAGCTCCGGCCGAACCTTTCGGTACGCGCGAACTATGTATACAAGAGCGTCGGCAATGGTTGGGGGGAGGTTGACGTCGGGCGTTTCGATGAATACAGCATCCCGTTTTTGTATCAAGACGTCGGCGACGACAACATCGCCGGCACGCCGGACGATCAAGAGATCCTGCTCCACGACCGACCCGCGCGCATCGGCTCCGAGCGCCTGTGGACGAACCCCGTCAAATACGACGGCCTCGAGCCATTCGAGGGCAAGGTGAATACGTTCGAGGTCGCGCTCAACAAGCGCTTCTCCGACCGATGGATGTTCTTGACGTCGTATCTGTATACGAAGTCCGATGATTTCCGAGATACGACGCAGGCGTCGACGAGCCGAATCGAGGCGATGCGCACCGCCATCCTCTACAACTGGGAGCCCAATCTTCAGGAATACTACGGACGACAGGATTCCCGATTCTGGAACTTCAAGGCCGTGGGCCGCTACGTGTTTCCGTTCGAGCTCGGCGTCAGCACGTCCTACAAGCTGCAAAGCGGGTACAGCTACGCTCGCAATATCAGCGTTCGCTTGCCGAACGCAGGCACGGAGCGTATCCACGCGACACCGATCGCGGACAACCAAGCAGACAACGTGGGTATCTGGGATTTTCGCGTCGACTACACGTTGTTGCTGGAAACGCGCGGCCGGGTGACGCTCATGGGCGATGTGTACAACGTTTTGAACTCGAATCCAGTCGTGAACTTTCGTTCGTTCAGCGGTAGTCGGTACAAAGAAGTGATTGCGCTGCTCGACCCTCGGGTGTTCCGCGTGGGCGTGCGCTTCGAGTTCTAGCGGGCGAGTTTCTTCAAGCGCTCGTTCACTGCGTCCTGCTCCGGGTCGAGCTCGAGCGAGCGCTCGAAGTAGTGTCTGGCTTTGTCTTGGTTGCCAACCCGTTGATGTGAATCCCCGAGCGCGTTGAGCGTGCTCGGGTCGGGCGGACGGATCGCGACGGCTCGCTCCAGGTATCGAACTGCCTTCTCGTAGTCCTCTTTGAGGTAGTACGCCAGGCCGAGACCGGCAACGACTTCGAACTGAGCGTGAAACCGCTCCTCGAGCGGGTAGAGAAGTGTCAATGCGCGATCGGCGTCAGCGGTGCGGAGGTACGCGCTCGCCAGTTTCCATCGTATCGCGGGCAAGTTCGGGTTGCCTGCGGCCATGGCAGCCTCATAGTCTCGTTGCGCTTCCTCGTAGCGAGCGAGTCGCCACAGCTGATCGCCGCGCACGAGCGCGAGAAGTCCCGGCGTGGTCGTATTGAACCCGCGGCGGTAGACGAACGCCGGTCGAGGCACGTGGGTTCGTGGTGAGATCCTTAGCTCGGTGCGTTTTTCGGCGAGGGTGGCGCGGTCGGCGCCCACGAGCTTCGCGCGAATCTGGTAGTCGCCGCCCGCGAGCCCGAATGTCGAGAGCTTACCCGTGAGGGACCCCGTGTCGCTGTCGAGCACATCGTCGCCAGAGAGGAGCTCGAATATCGTTGTCGCGCCGTCGGGCGCCGAGAGAACTTGTGCAAAAACCCTGACGGCGTCGCCGGTGGCAAAGAGGTTCGCGGCGGCGGGTTCGAGGCGGACTTTTCCGTACTGAAAGGTGCGTACCTCGTCGGGCCGGACCGACTCGGACGAGACCGTGACGTCACGGCAAACGATCACATCGACGATCGTGGGCGCGTTGGTCGAAGCGAGTATCTCGAGCTCGGCTTCGGCAACGGTGTAGTTTTTGAGCGCGCGGTTTCTCACGACGACGGCGATTGCGTAGGTGCCGGGAATGAGGGGAAAGTCGTCCTGATAGGCAATGGGCGAGGTTTGGATGGACTCCACCTGTTGCGGCGTGAGCTCGATGAACGTAGAGCGCGTCGTGGAGTGAACGAGCACCTCGTTCTCGTTTTGGACCTCGACGTCGACGTCGAGCGTCGTGTAGAACCGGGTTTGGTTTTCGTCGGTCTCGAGCCCGAAGCTCGTTGGATCGAGCTCGATGCTGTAGTGGACGATCGGAGTGGCTTCGGGGCCCGCCATTACCGAGAAGACGTTCCGGTTCGGGACGAAGTTGAACGAGTACTCGACCCCAACGCGTTCGTGGTAGCGTTCCCAAGCTTCGATGTAGTCGGTGTTGATGGCCCGCTTCGGAGAGTCCTCGATGCGCGCGAGCAAAGCGTCGACACCGGTAGCGGGACGAGCGGTGAGAAGGTCCGGCGGCTTCCCGGCGTCGAGCGAGAGCGACGCGCTGGCGAGCTCGGTATCTATTTCTTCAAGCTTGGCGATTGCCGTAAGCTCATCCGTGGCCGCGCTGATATCGGTGCCACGAAGAAGTGAAGCGGGCCCGTCGATTAGGGGATGGTAGAGCCGGTAGTCTCCCACCTCGTCGCGCTTGAAAAACAGGAGGTAGAAATAAGCGGGAAGGCCCCGACCCTCTTGATTCTGGAAAAACCACAGCTCAGATTCTTTGAGCGTATTCTGGCCGTAGAATCTCTGTATGGTTCGCGGCTCTCCGAGGATGATGTAGTACCGGCCACGGTCTGTACGCCACCCCGGCAAGAAGCTCTCTCTGCCGAGGAACTCGTTCGCGTAGGCGATGCGCCGATAGTGCTCATCCCGGTACTCGTTTTCCGGCGTGACGGGATTCGGGTCGCGCTTCGCCCAGAATGCGGTAATGAACCGAGAGCGCTCGTCCGAGGTATCTAGTGACACGAAGAGCTTGCGCTCGGGCTCGGTGATGATGTAAGCGACGTCCTCCTCGATCCACTTCGGATGCTCCTCGACGACACGTTGGGTCGCGGCGACACGCCCGACGGAGACGGCGGTGATGAAAATGGCAAGGACGATTGGGTGCAAGGCGCGTCCATATTAAACGCTTGGTAGTGTGACGAATCGACTTTGTTGACGTGTTGACAGTCGACATGTGGATAGTCTACAGTTTCCTGCGTGGCTGACGACAAAACTGAAATCCCCTACGGAACCCTGGATCTGCTGATCCTCAAGACGCTCGAAACGATGGGGCCGATGCACGGCTACGGCGTTGCTCGCCGCATCGAGCAGGTCTCGGAGAATCTACTGACCTTGAATCAAGGCTCGATCTATCCAGCCTTGATCCGTCTTACCCAGAAAGGGTGGATTCGCACCACGCCGGGAGTTTCGGAAACGAAACGCAAAGTGAAGTTCTACTCTTTGACCCGGGCGGGGAAAAAGCAACTCGGTGTCGAGATCGCGAGATGGGAGACGGCGACCGCGGTGGTGGCGCGTTTTCTGGAGACGCCGTCGTGACCCGACGCCAGCTCGTGCGTCGGGTGGGAGCGTTGTTGGGCAAGCGCCGGCATGAGCAGGAGCTGAATGACGAGATCCTCGCGCACCTCGAGCTCGCCGAACGGGACGCGATGGCGGAAGGGCTCTCGTCTGAACAGGCGCGCCTGCTGGCGCGGCGCAGGTTCGGCGGCATCGAGCAAATGAAAGAGCACCATCGCGACCAGCGCAGCATCCGTGTCGTCGAGATCATCGCGAAGGACTTTCGATACGGACTCGCGGCGCTGATTCGTGAGCCCGGGTTCGCGCTCGTGACGATTGGAATTCTCGCGATTGGGATTGGCGCGAACACGGCCATGTTCAGCCTGGTCGACGCAGTCTTGATGAAGCCGCTTCCGTTTCCAGAGCCGGACCGGATCGTGAGGGTGTGGGAGACGCCGCCCAACGCAACGCGGAACCCCGTCACGACGATGGACTTCATCGACTGGAAACGGTTGAGTCACTCGTTCACTGCATTGGCTGCGGAGCGGAATGCGCGAGCCGCCCTAACTGGCGACGGAGAGCCCAAGCGGATTTCGGGGAAACGTGTGTCGGCAGATTACTTCCAAGCTTTCGCCGTGCAAGCGCACATCGGACGAACGTTCGCAGTCGACGAAGACCAGCCGGGCGCGGAGCCGGTCGTCGTGTTGAGCCATGCAGCGTGGTACACCCACTTCGGTGGTGACGCCCGCATTCTCGATCGCGAGATCGTGCTCGATGGCACCGCCCATCGGGTGGTCGGTGTTCTGCCGGCCGGTGTCTTCGACCGAGACTCTGCCAGCTTCTGGATGCCGATGATCTTCACGCCCGAAGAGCGAACCCGTGGGTCCCACTGGCTGCGTGTGGTCGGCCGTCTCAATGAAGGCGTGAGCCTCGCGGAAGCACGGGAGGAAATGCGTTCCATCGATGAGAGCCTCACCGAGCTGTCGCCAACCTGGAAACAGAATTGGGGGGTGTTGGTCGAGCCGTTCGACGAGCGGCTCGTTGGAGACAGTTTGCGGCAATCGATCGTCGTTGCTTTTGGCGCGGTAGCCCTGGTCCTTCTCCTCGCTTGTGCCAACGTCGCGAACTTGCTGTTGGCCAAAGGCGCGAACCGCAAGAAAGAGATGGCGGTTCGTGCTGCACTTGGTGCAACTCGCGGACGTTTGCTCGGGCAGCTCGTCACCGAAAGCGTTGTCCTGTGTTTGCTCGGCAGCTTGGCCGGCGTCGCCCTTGCGTTCGTTATGATTCGCACCGCGCGGCCACTTCTCTCACCATCGCTCCCCGTTACTGCCGATGTCACGCTGGATTTGCGCGTGCTCGGATACGGCGCCGCGGTCGCGGTGGCGGTTTGCCTGCTCATCGGGTTGCTTCCGTCGCTTTCGACTTCGTTCGGCAAGCTGTCACGAGCTTTGAACGACGCTTCACGCGGGTCCTCCCGTTCTGGCGACGGTTTGCGGCGGGCGATCGTCGTCGGGGAGTTTGCCGTCTCGCTCGTTCTCGTCTGCGGGGCACTTCTCATGTTGAAGAGTCTCTCCAATCTGCAGCACGTCGAGACCGGCGTCCGCGTCGACAACGTAATCACCCTGTCGATCGACCTTCCGCTCGCCGCGTATCCAACGCCGTCGACCGCGACTGGCTTTTTTCGGAACGTCGTCGAGCGCGTCGAAGCTGCGCCGGCAGTCGCGCGGGCCGCACTGTCCACACACTTGCCTTTTGCGGAGGTCGGCGCCGGGCAAGGCATGTTCATCCCGGGAACAGACGAGGGCATCAACGTTCGCTACAAGAGAGTCGACTCGAGCTATTTCGCCGTGCTCGGGATTCCTGTCGTGTCCGGCCGAGGAATCGAACCGAGCGACCGTGAAGACGCACCGCGCGTTTGGGTCGTCAACGAAGAGCTCGCTCGACGGTTGTCCCTCGACCTCGGCGCTACCGAGCCCGTAGGCCAGCTAGCGCGCGTGACCACGCCCTACTATGTGCAAAAAGGCGGCGAGCTCGTCGAGGGAACCATCGTCGGCGTCATCCGCAACGAACGCGTGGGCGACCTCGCGGCGGACGATCGACCTGTGCTCTACGTTCCGCTCGCTCAAGCGCCGACACGAGATATCCGGCTGCTCGTCGAAAGCCAGGCAGACCCGTCTGCACTCGTGCCAAGCGTCCGAGACGCCCTCAAAGAGATCGACGCGAACCTCCCGCTCGGCGACGTGCAAACGATGCACCAGGTCAAGCAACGAAGCCTCGCCGGAGCCCGGCACCCAACGTGGATCGTCGGCGCTTTCGCTGCCATCGCCGCTTTTTTGGCCGCGCTGGGAATGTACGGCGTTCTCTCTTACGCCGTGGCGCAACAACGCCGTGAGATCGGAATCCGCGTCGCTTTCGGTGCCGGCCGGACCCAAATCCTCACACACGTATTGCGCTCCGGGGTATCCATGATTTTCATAGGGCTCGTGCTCGGTCTGATCGGAACCTTGCAGGCGACGACGGTACTCGAGAGCTTGCTCTTCCAAGTATCCGCGTTGGATCCCTTCGTGATCGTGCTCGCATGCGCGTCGATGCTGCTCGTTGGCTTGCTCGCCGGATTCGTTCCCGCGAGCCGAGCCGCACACGTGGATCCTATGACCGTGCTGCGCGAGGAGGGCTGAGACTCTTACCTGGCGAGCTCGCTATCCCAGTTGAGGACGACGGTTGTCGGAGGCGTCGTGTTGTCTCCGAGCGAGCTCAGGAGGAGAAAACGGTCTCCATCCGGCGATACGAGGTATCGGTTGTGGATGGTAATGGTGCGTAAGTAGGCTGCGAACAAAGGCTCCGGAATACCCGCCTCGAAAGTCTCACCGGGCTGAACGGTCACGCGCATCATGTTTGCCGCGGCGTCGAGGTAGTAGAGAACGCTACCATCGGGGCTCCACCGCGCATCACTGCCGCCGGCGGTGGAGACCTGCCACTTGCGCCCGGGGCCGGGGAAAGTCTGCACATAGATTTCCGATTGGCCGGATTCGGTGGAGTCGTACACGACCCAACGGCCTCGGGCGAAAAACGTGCGCGCACTTCAGTACACGGGGTGTTTGCGAACGGCCGTGGCTTCTCGTCGCTATCCATAGAATGGACCCACACGTCCCACCCGTTCTCCGGATGGTGTTCGTAGTAGAGGAGGAAGCGTCCGTCGGGCGACCACGACGACGGATGCTGCTGGAACTCGCCTTCCCCGAGAATTTCGGCCGCGCCGGGGCCACCCACGGCTTGGACGGCGACGAGACGTTGGCCTTCGTGCTCCGTCGAAAAAGCGATGCGATCGCCTTCGGGGGACCAGATGGGCGTTCGCTCTGTTGTTTGGCCGAACGTGAACCGGGACGAAACGCCTCGGACCAAGTCGCGTATCCAGATGTCTCCGGAGTCGGAGCCGTTCGGGCCCATCTCGATCGCGAGCCACCTGCCGTCCGGCGAGAGATCGGTGGCGAGGATATCCCCGGGCTCGGCCTCTTGTTGCTCAAGCTCGCCTTGGACGTCCGTCCAAACTACCGCCGCCGGCTTCACCGCCGCGGAAGGCCAGAACACCAGTCCTCGAGGTCGAGAAGTGAGCGAGTCCGACGTTATCGATGCCGAGTTTTCCGCCAGCGGGGTCGGCTCGCCTGCCCTCCCGGCCAACGTCATGAAGCGTGCAAATGTGAGGATGGTTCAGACTCGAGACCGTGCGCGCCTCGCGCTCGAACCGCTCGCGCAAATCAGCATCGTTGGAAAGATGCTCCGGAAGCACTTTGATAGCGACGATACGGTCGAGGCGTGTGTCTTTAGCCTTGTAGACTTCGCCCGGCCGGCTCCGATGGCGGCGAGGATTTCGTAAGGACCCAGACGAGTTTCCTGCTTGATTTCCAAATTTCTTGAGCTCCTAGGAATCGTGCTAATTTACCGGGCCGCGAGCGTGACCGTCAAGGGTGAAGGACGACCGGCCCACGACGTTTCCGTACTAGACTCTGGACGCCGTGAGTGTGACGAAACGACTGCCTCGCGAACAACGCATCGTCGAAGTGCTTCGCACGCTTGCTCGCGAGACTCGCAAAGGACGATACCAGCGAGCGCCGGTCTACGAAGGGCCGTTCTCGCACCGGGCGTCGCCGTTCATGGAGCTGGTGAGCTGTCTCGTGAGCCAGCGCGTGCGAGACGAGCAGACTACCCGAGTGTGCGCAAAGATCTTCGCCGAGGCGACGACGCCCGAGGAGCTTCGCGCGCTTCCACTCCCGCGGCTCGAGCGAATGTTGTACGGCGCCGGCTTTTATCGACAAAAGGCACGAACGCTTCACGCGCTATCGGAGGCCGTCATCGAGCAGGGAAACGTCGTGCCCCAAACTCGGGAAGGGCTCGAGGCGCTTCCTGGCATCGGACCCAAGTGCGCGAACCTCATCCTCGCCCATTGTTTCGGCCAGCCCACGATTGCGGTGGATACTCATGTCCATCGGATCTCGAACCGGTTGGACTGGGTGCGGTCGAAAACGCCGGAGAAGACCGAGCAAACGCTGACACCGCTGGTACCGGTGCGCTGGCGCGCTCGAGTGAACATCCTTCTGGTGGCGCATGGGCAATTGGTCTGCCGCCCCATCGGCCCGAGATGCGACGAGTGCTCCGTCGCTCCGTTATGCCCCCAACGCGGCCTCCGCCGCCGCCCATAATGCGTCGGGCCTATCCTCTGCTCCATTTGGGGGAGAGGTCGGCTCGCGAAGCGAGACGAGTGAGGGGGATTTTCTTGTGCAGAAGGAATGCGTCGAATCACATTTTGGGGAGAGAGCCTCGCCGAGGCTCGAGAAGATCGTGACGTTACGGGGTGGTTGCGGCGGCGAGCAGTGCGAAGCCTTGGTGGCCGGCGCGCTGGAGTTGTCGCTGCAGGGTTTCGGCGCCGTCACGCTCGCGGTACTCACCCACCCAGACGCGGTAGTAGCGGGTGCCGCGATCTTCAAACGGTGACACGGAAACGGGGGAGTAGCCTTCGGATTGGATGAGCGTTGCGAGGTTCCTTGCCGTGCGCTGTTCGGTGAACGAGCCGACTTGAACGCGCCATCGCCGTGCGGCGAGCGGGCCTTTCAGGCCGATGACCTCGATGCGGACCTTCGCGACTCCCTTTTCGACGATGCCCAAGTTCCTGGCCGCACCGAACGAGAGATCGATGATGCGGTTATCAACGAACGGTCCACGGTCGTTGATGATCACCTCGACTTGCATGCTGGTGTCGAGGTCGGTAACGCGAACCAAAGAGCCGAAGGGAAGGGTTTTGTGCGCGGCGGTCATTTTCTCAGGAGCCATCGGCTCGCCGCTGGCGGTGGCGCGTCCGGCTTCTTCGAGTCCGTACCAGGAGGCGAGGCCCACGTCGATGTTCGATGGTGGTGTACCCGGCGTGCGTGGGGGTTGCCGGGCCGAGCACCCACTTGCCAGCAACAGCGCCAGAGCTCCCAGGAGAAAACCGATTTTCATTTAGCGGGATTATAGCCGGCCGTCGGGTCTCATGAGAACGTTTAGGGAAGCTCGCGAATGAATAGGTCGCCGAGGTTCTGCTCCCAGGTGAAATACACGAACGAGTCGTCCGTCGCGAGCACGTAGCTACCGAGGTTTCCGGGGCGGCCGGCGAGATCGGTGATTGCTCGCTCGCTCCCAGTGGAGAGGTCCACCTCGTAGATATTGCCCATGCGCTCGGCCCAGCCCGTGAAAACCAATCTCGTTCCGTCTCGGGAGAACCGCGGAAATCGCCCTGGTCCGGACGAAAGCGGTTTCGTCCGTGTTCCGTCAGGGCTCACGCCCCAGATACGGCCGGCTCCATCGCGCTCCGAATAGAAGGCGATCCAATCACCTTTGGGTGACCAGTGAGGGAACAAGTCGTCGCCTGCGAACCGCGTGAGCTGGCGAGGCTCGCCGCCCGCCGCCGAAAGCACCCACAGGTCCCGGTTACCGGTGCGCACGGAGTAAAACGCAATCGAGTTGCCGTCGGGAGACCACGTCGGGTACATGTCCGCCGAGGGATGAACCGTGAGTTGCCGTGCGGGTCCGCCGGATGCGGGGAGGACCCAGAGGTCGCGATTGCCGGATCGGTACGCGTAAAACGCAACGCTGTTTGCGTCAGGGGACCACGCGGGTCCCCAGTCCGGGGTCGGCTCATCGGTGAGTTGCCGGTGCTCGCGACTTTCGATGTCGACGATCCAGAGATCCGGGTTGCCGCTCGCGTCGGAGGTCATCACGAGCTTCTTGCCGTTCGAAGTCAGCGAGATGAACTCGACGTAGGCCTCGCCTTCAGTGATCGCTTCGGCGTCAGCCCAGCGTGCCGGAGCTTTCTCGCGTCGTGGCACGCGCCAAACGTTCGCGACGGTTTGCCCGCGCGAGACAACGAGACGCTTTCCGTCCGCAGAAATGCTCGCATGGCGGATCCCGATGTCACGGGTGACGGCGACCGGCTCACCGTGTGGACGGCCTTGGGCGAGAGGTTGTCTCCAAACGTCCCTCTTGCCGCGGCGATTGGAAACGAAGTACAGGCTCGTGGAGTCGGGTGACCATGATGGGCTCCAGTCGTTCGTCCAGCCGTCCGTGATCGCGACGCTCTCGCCGGAAGCCACATCGAGCACGAAAACTTGTGTGACGTTGGCGGTAAGGGAGGAACCGTCGACGTATGCGTAGAAGCGGCCATCTGGGGAGCCGCTCAGGTCGAATCGTCGCGTGCTCTTTCCGGAGAGAGGAAGTCGTCGTCGATCCTTCGATGATGACGTCGAAACGACCTCGAGAAAAACGCCGGCCTCGTCTCGCGCGATGACCGCGAGCTCGGTGCCGTCGGCGGACCAGGCACCGGCGCCTGAAGCGAACGACGTTGACGTTTCGATTCTCTTGGGGGCGCCGCCATCGGTCGCGATGCGATAGTAGCCCCCACCGTCGCGGTCCGACCAAAAAGCCAGCTCATCACCGCTTGGAGCAAAGCTCGGGAAACGATCATCGCCATCGTGAGCAGAGGTCAAGTTGCGCCGCTCGCCCGTCTCGATCTCCATCAACCAGACATCCCAGTTGCCGCCGAATACGTCGCCCACGGAGCTTGCCGCGTACACGAGAAATATGCCGTCTGGGGAGAAGCTCGCGTAGTCCTCGACGCCCGGGTCCGAGGTCAAAGCTCTCGGACTCGTTTGCGCGGAGATGAAGGAGCTCCAAAAGACGAGAGTCGCTACCGAGAAGATATTGCGCTCGAACGTGAGAGCCTCCTTTTTTGCCTACCGCTTCGGTATTCTACAACGCGATTGACGTGCTCAAAGGAGGTTCCAATGAAGATTCGGATACTCGCGGTCTCAACTTTGTTGACAATCGGCTCAATGGCGATTTTCGCGCAAGATGTCGAGCCACCGGAAGGCTTTCGGGCGAATCGCATGACCTATTCGCCGCTCATGGATAAGTTGGCGGCCTCGAGAGATGTAGAGGTCACGGCCGAGCAGCTCGAAGAGCTGAGAACACTTCAGATCGAGGCGATTTGGGATGGGCTCGGGGACTATCAAGCGAATTACGTTCTCGGGCTTCAGACCACGCAGCCCGGCGAGCGCGTCGTGGGACGCGCGCTAACGATGCGTTTTTTGCCGACGCGGCCTGACGTTCGAGAAGGGCTCGATGAGCTCGCGGAAGAGGGGAATTGGGATCGACGCTATTACGGTCGCGCGGCCGATGAAGGGGAGCCCGGAGATGTCATTGTCGTCGATCTGGGTGGAGCCTCCGGAGATCAGATGTTCGGTGATGTGGGAGGGCTGGGAATGAGACTCTCCGGTCTCCGGGGTGCCATCATCGACGGCGGCAGTCGCGACCTCGCCGAGTTGGCGGATTCGAGTTTTGCCGATTTCCCGGTGTTCGCGAGGTATTTCGACATCGATACCTCGAAATGGCTGGGCGCCGAGTGGAACGTGCCCGTGCGGATCGATCGGGTCACCGTGTTGCCGGGAGATATCGTCGTCGCCGACGCTTCCGGAGCGCTTTTCTTCCCGCCGCAGCTCGTCGAGCAAGTGTTGGAAAAGGCACGCGCGAAGGTCTCGATGGAAAACTACCAGCGCGAGCTCTTGAGAAAGAGGGAGCACTCGTTTCGGGAGGTGTATCCGGTGTTGGCTCCCGAGCTGCTGGAGGAGTACAAAAAGCAGACGAAGCCGAAAGACTGAGAGTTTCGTCAACATGACTGCGTCGCGTTCCAACTCGAAGGCTACCGCACGCGGGCACGGGCGCGAAATCGGCGGCGGAGTTTGGCGTAGCGCTTCAGGATTTGTACAATGCGCCTCTCAGCTTGCCGCCGAGAAGGAGTAGAGGCCTTTGACAATAGAGCGTCATGAAGTAGGACCACGGATGAGCCAGTGTGTCGTTCACAACGACACCGTTTACCTCGCCGGTCAAGTCGACGGGGAGGGCTCGCCGAGCGCCGGCGAGCAGACGAAGCGCATTCTCGCGCGCATCGATCAACTCCTCGAGATGGCAGGTACGGACAAGTCGAAGCTGCTCACGGCTACCATCTGGCTGTCCGACATGCGGTTCTTCTCGGCGATGAACGAGGTTTGGGACGCGTGGGTGAGTCCTGGCAATACGCCCGCGCGCGCGTGCGTCGAAGCCAAGCTCGCCACGACGCAGTTGCTCGTCGAAATCAGGGTTACCGCGGCCCGCTAGCAACCTAGCTCACATCACCTTGGAATAGACACAAAAAAAGGAGTTTCCTCATGAGTACTCGTGCGTTTTTTCTGTTGACCGTCGTCTTGATGGCTGGTTGCGGGGACAGCAATAACACCACAGCCCCAACCGCGCCGCCTCCCGCCGGCGTTGCTGCCTCGGCCACCGATCTTCGTGTCGGGACTGGAGACGAGGCTGTTGCCGGTGGCCGCCTCACCGTGAATTACACGGGCTGGCTCTACGATGCTAACGGGCCCGACAACAAGGGGCAACAATTCGACACGGGTCAGAACTTCCAGTTCACCCTCGGTGCGGGACAAGTTATCGCAGGCTGGGACCAAGGTTTCGCTGGCATGCGCGAAGGCGGGCTTCGACGACTCGTGCTCCCACCCGAGTTGGCGTATGGTTCGGCTGGCGCCGGCGGTGTGATTCCGCCCAACGCTACCCTGGTGTTCGACGTCGAGCTCGTCGACGTCTCCTGAACGGCTATAGCTGTTTGTAACGTCCCGGTGCGCCTTCCGATCCGTCTTTCGGAATGCTGAGGCTTTGCCATCCTGTGGCCGAGCTAACGTGCCGGGCGAGGTAGACGATCTGGCCGATGTGGTACGAGGCGTGCACGATTTGCCTTTGAATCGCCTCGACTACCGTGTGCTCTTCGTGGCGGATGACGACGGTCTTGTCGAGCTGCGCCGTGGACAGCGCGCCGAGTGATTCGAACAGCGTCGACCAACCTCGCTCCCAAATCTGCATCAGCTCGTCGCGCGTTCGTTGTGGGTTCGGGTCGAACTCCGCGTCGCGACGGCGGGTTGTCTTCTCGCCGTCCGACGTCAGGAAGTCGGTCCAACGAGAGACCATATTGCCGCTCAGGTGCTGAATGAGTACGGCAATCGAGTTCGATGATGCGTCGAGCTCGACATGGAGCCCTTCCGCGTTCGGGATTTGCTCGATCGCCCGCTCGGCGAGTCGTTTCATGCGCTCGAATTCGAAACGCGTGTTTTCGAGATAGTGCTGTTTGAAATCCATAGCGAATCCTCTTTCGCGGGCCTCGTTGCCCCTTTCATCGACACGTAGGCAACTCCCGAGATGACGAGAAGAATGCCCAGGCCTTGGAGCCAGGAAATACGCTCGCCGAGAGCCAGCGCGCCCAGCACCAAAGAGATCATCGGTTGCAGCAACATTAATAGCGAAGTCTCTAGGGCTGCGAGGCGTGGAAGAGCGTAGGTGATCATCAGCCAGCCGGCCACCTGGGAGCCGAGCGCGAGTGCTACGAGATAGCCGTGTCCGGGCCAGGTCGGAGCGAGGCTGAAGCCGGGGTCGACGCCGCCGACGGCCAGCGTGGAGATTGCGGCTCCCGCCGTGGCGTCGAGCAGAGGGCCGGCGGGGCGTACGAGTGTGCGATTCGATGCGCGAAACGCGAGGAGAAAAAACGAGTACAAAAGGCCGCTCGCCAACCCCAACACCGTGCCCGCAAACGGCCGTTCGCCGTAAGCGTCTTCCTGTCCGAGTCCGGAGATGCAGGCCACGCCGATCAGAACGATCGGGATCATTTGGAATGCGGTTTTTGTCGGTCTCTCTCGATGTAGTAGCCACGCGAGGACACCTACGAAGACCACTTGAGTGTTTCCGAGAATCGTCGAAAGCCCGGCGCCGATGTAGGCGATGCTTTGGTGCCAAACGGTCAGATCGAGCGCCAGCAAGAAGCCGGTGGCAACCGCCAGCGAACGAGCTCGCAGGGATCGCCCGTCGCTCTTGCGGCCGATGTACCAGATGAGCGCCAGCGCGGGTAGAGCATAGAGTGAACGAAACAACGTCGCCGTGGCGGGGGAGACACCGGCGAGCGCCACCCAAATTGGTGACAGGCCGATAAACACGATACCGACGACGGCGATGAAGTGATTCACCAGCCTATCCTACCGCGTGACGCAATCATCTCAGGATAGGCTATCGGCATCGCCGCCCGCCGGCACGGGGCGGCACGGGCGCGGTGCATCTATTTGTCCCGCCTATCTTGTAAAGTAGCTCGCATGTTCACCAAGGCGCTCGACATCGATGGACCGGTCGGCCGTCTCGAGGCAGTGCTCATGACACCAGCGACGCCGCCGAGGGCTGCGGCGGTGCTCTGTCACGCCCATCCGCTCCACGGCGGGATGATGCATTTCAAGGTCTTGTTCCGCGTTGCGAAAGTGCTTCAACAGCGAGGCTGCGCTGTGCTCCGGTTCAACTTTCGTGGCGTGGGCCGCAGCCAGGGTACACATGATGAGGGGCGGGGAGAGCAGGACGACGTCCGTGCCGCGCTCGAGATGCTCGAGCGTGAATTTCCCGGACTTCCGATCGTCGCCGGTGGGTTCTCTTTCGGCGCGGTTATGGTGCTCCGCGTCGGTATCGAAGACCCACGCGTCACCGCGCTTATTGCTCTTGGCTTTCCGATCGGCAGGTTGAAGAGCACCGCATTCGCGGCATCGTCGACGAAGCCTCGTCTCTTCGTACAAGGCGAGCTCGACGAATTCGGAGATGGTGGCGCGATGGAGCAGTTCGTGGCGACGCTTCCTGAGCCCCGAACGCTGGTCGTCATCCCCGAAAGCGATCATTTCTTTACGGACAAGACGGATGAGCTCGCTGTAGCGGTCTCGGAGTGGCCCGCGCTGACGTACGACCTGACATAGCGAGCTGATATAATTGAAGGATCTTATGACTCATCACCGACGTCGCTTTCTCCGTGCGGTGGGCTCGGCTTCGGCTGGATTGCTCCTCGCTGACAAGGTGCCTTTCGCTCAAGAGCGGGCTGCCATCGAAGGCAAGGAGGGGCTGATCGTGCTCAACGATCGGCCTGTCAACGCTGAGACACCCATCGCACTTCTCGATGATAGCGTCACCTCGAACGCAACTCATTTCATCCGTAACAACGGTCTCGTCCCGGAGAGGGCGAAAACCCGAGACCTCGCTGGTTGGAGGCTCGCCGTCGACGGAAGCGTGCGCAAACCGCTCAAGCTCAATCTCGACACGCTCAAGCGATACCCGAACAAAACCGCGCAGCTCGTCATCGAGTGCGGCGGCAATGGGCGTGCCGGCTTCCGGCCACCAGCCCGAGGCAACCAATGGACGCTCGGCGCCGTTGGCTGCGCGGAGTACACCGGGGTGCGTCTCAAAGATGTTCTCGAGGATGCCGGCGTTCAACCGAGTGCTGTGTACGTCGCCTACTTCGGCGAAGACCCACATCTGAGCGCTGACGCGAACGACGTTCCCATCTCGCGCGGGGTTCCGATCGAAAAGGCGCTCAACGACTGGACGCTGCTCGCGTGGGAGATGAACGGAGAGCCGCTCCCGGCGCAGCACGGGTTTCCGTTGCGATTGGTCGCGCCCGGGTTCCCGGCTTCGGCGTGCGGCAAGTGGCTCACGCGGTTGTGGGTTCGCGATCAAGTCCACGATGGACCCAAGATGGGCGGCTTCTCTTATCGCGTTCCGCGAAATCCGGTCGAGCCTGGCACGGACGTGCCCGAAGCCGACATGGAAATCATCGAGGCGATGCCGGTCAAGTCGATCATCACCCGACCGGCTACCGGTCTCGCACATGCCCAGGCGCAGCCGCTCTCCCTACGAGGGCATGCGTGGTGTGGCGACGGGCCGGTCTCCGCTATGCACGTGAGCTGCGACTTCGGTGCGACGTGGATCGAAGCGGCGCTCGACGCACCGGCCAATCCGTTCGCATGGCAGCGGTGGAACGCCTCGATTCGCTTTCCGACGCCGGGTCATTACGAAGTCTGGGCTCGCGCGACGGATCACGCCGGCCGGCAGCAACCGATGATCATTCCGGGCTGGAATCCCCGGGGTTACCTGAACAACGCAATGCAGCGCATTTCGGTGCGGGTGTCCTGATGCTTCAGATCGGACTGGTCTTGTTCACTCTCGCAGCTCAAGTGGAGAGCTCCGGCCTCGCTCCGGGAGAAGGTCGAGAGATCGTGTGGGCGGCGTGCACGCAGTGTCATACCGCAGAGATCATCGTCGCGTCGCACATGAGTCGCAAAACGTGGGACACGACGCTGACGTGGATGCAAGAGACGCAGGGTCTCGTCGAGCTCGAGCCGGATGTGCGCAGCCTCATCCTCGACTACCTCGAGCAAACCCAAGGACTCGACGAAGATGTGGACGGAGCCTCGAGTCCGTGGGCGAGTCCGCTCTATCGGCCAAATCCTCTCTGGTGACGTGGAAGTCTTCAATCGCGCAGGCGCTCTCGACCGCCTCGGTGGAGATACCGAGCGGCTCGGCGATTTGCTCGAGGACTTTCAAATGAAGATCCCCGCGATGATGAAGGCGATGGAGAATGCCGTCACCAGGAAACGCGCGTCCAGGCTCGAGGAGCTTGCCGCCGAGCTCCATGACTCCGCGAGTGCGATCGGAGCCGAGGGAATGGTGGGTCTTGCCAAGCAGATGAGCGACACCGCTCGCTCCGAGGACTTCGAAAAAGCCCACGCGCTTCTAACCCACATGGGGATGGAGCTCGACTGGCTGTCACGGGTTCTCGACGAGAACCGCTGTTCCGGAAATCTCTAGGAAGAAGAGATCAACGCAAAGGCGCCAAGGCGCAAAGTCGCCAAGAAACTTCAGCATTCAGACGCTTGCGTCGGGGTTTGGGTTCTCTTTGCGTTTTGTTCTCGTCGCGCCGCTAATTGCGAGATGTGCGGCTAGTCCACTAGCTAGCTGCCGGCGCCGATGTTCACCGTGGAGAATTCGTGGCGGAGGATCGCGTCTCGGATCCAAGCGGCAGATTCTCCCGCTTCCGTCTTCTGCTTCGCGAATATCGCCTCTTTCATGCACACCATACACGTTGAAGCGTGGCCGTCGATGTAGCAATCCAGCAGGCTGCGATGATCATCGGACGGATTGTCGCAACCGCAAAGGCACGGCTGCTGCGCTAGAACTTCGGGAATCTCCTTGGCGATCGCGTACGTGTTGGCGATGCCTGCGTTTTGGAACTCGCTCGGGGGCAGGGTCACGGGCAGCGGATGTGCGGCTTCCGCACTGTCGAAGTATCGATATTGGTGGGTCTGGTCCCCGCTGCGCTGCGGGGGTGCCTGTGCTGCGGCCTGGCCCTGGCTCACGGGTTGCGTGCTCGGAGCTGGTGGCGTCTCGGAGTTCAGCGCATACAGGAACACGCCGGCTCCCAACACGAGGAGTCCCACGGCGATCCAGCGCCCATTGCCGCCACCGCCGGTGGAAGTCGCGTCCGTTCGCGGTTGCATCGGCGGAGAATTCGAGTTCTTTTTGTTGCGTTTCTTGCTCATAGCTACCCCATTATAGAAGACCATGATCCTGACCGCGACTGCCACGACGATTTTCTGGGGCGCCCTCCTGCTCTTCGTCGTGCAACCGCTCACGGCGCGGCGCTTGCTCCCGTGGTTTGGCGGGAGTCCCGCGGTGTGGGTGGTCTCGCTTCTTTTCTTTCAAACCACCCTGCTACTCGGCTATACGTATGCGTACGGCGCGGTCCGGTATCTGGACGGACGACGTCAAGCGATGGTCCACACGGCCTTGGTCCTGGCGGCTTTGTGGTTTCTTCCGCTGGGCCCGGATCGGCCCCCGCCCCCGGGCGCGGGCTCCGAGGATCCCACGTGGGTGATTTTGGGGCTGCTTGCCGGAAGCCTCGGTCTCCCACTCCTGACCCTATCGGCCACGAATCCTCTGATGCAGCGCTGGTTGGCGCCCACACTCGCGTCCGAGAATCGTGCGGGGATCTACCGCTTTTTCGCCTTGTCGAATTTCGGCTCGCTGCTCGGACTCTGGTGCTATCCCTTCATCTTGGAGCCGTGGACGTCTATTGAACAGCAGGTGCGCTGGTGGAGCTACGGCTACGGGATGTTCGCGCTCTCGACCGCGGTGTGCGCGTGGTACGCGTATCGCGAGAGGGCGCAGCCGACGAACGCTGCATCGTTCGCGCGAGAGGGGGGCGCACGCAACCTGGGCGTGCAGGTACTCTGGCTGGGACTATCGGCGACGGGCGCCGTCTTGCTCATGGCGACGTCGAATCAGCTAACCCGCAACGTCGCGGCCATCCCGTTTCTCTGGGTCCTGCCGCTGAGCCTGTACCTACTGTCGTTCATCATCGCGTTCGAGCGCGACCGGTGGTACTTGAGGCCGCTGTGGGCCGTCATTTATTTGGCGACGCTACTCGCCGTCATTCATTGGCTAGGTGAGACAGACGAACCGGACTTCGTCGTACAGCTGTTCGTCTACTCTTTGAATCTGCTCTCGGGCGCCATGATTTGCCACGGCGAGCTCGCCCGGTCGAGACCAGCAGCTGAGCGTCTGACGTCCTTCTATCTGATCGTCGCTTTGGGAGGAGCCCTCGGTGGAGCTGCGGTGACGCTCTTGGCCCCGCATGTCTTCAGCGGCTACTGGGAGTATCCGTGCGGTTTATTGGCGGTCTACCTACTCGGGGGGCTCGCGATGCCGATCGTCGGTCGAGATCGAATCTTCTGGGCTCTTGGCGGGATAGCTCTCGCGGTCGCTCTAGTGGGCCATGTGAGCTCGGAGCGATCCAGGGCCAGCGATATGAGGAGAAGCTTCTTCGGTGTCGTGCGCGTTTCCGATCGCCTTGCCGGCACCGAAGATTGGGAACGCTACCTTTGGAGCGGGACGATCACCCATGGCGGCCAACTCATGGCGCCCGGGCGACATCGAACACCGATTCTCTACTATGGACCCGGGACCGGCGTCAGCGTTGCTCTCTACTACGACTTCGGCCGCCCAAAACGCGTGGGCGTTATCGGTCTCGGAACCGGCAGCCTCGCCGTCTATGGCCGCGAGGGCGACCACTACCGCTTCTACGAGATCAATCCCGACGTCGTCGACGTGGCGCACGACGACTTCTACTATCTTGCGGAAAGCGAAGCGGAGGTGGAGATTGTGATAGGCGACGGGCGCCTCCTACTCGAGCAAAGCCCGCACCTCGAGTTGGACGTTCTCGTCCTCGACGCGTTCACCGGCGATGCGATACCGGTGCACTTGCTGACCGAAGAGGCGTTTGCGATCTATGAACGACACCTCGCTCCTGACGGGATTATCGCGGTGCACGTGTCCAATCTCCATTTCGACCTGAAGCCCGTGATTCGAGCGCGGGCCGAAGCGATGGGCTCGGTCGCGGTGCTCGTTGAAAGCGACGCGGACGAGCGGCTGGTACGGTATGTGTCCGATTGGATGTTGCTCACCACGAACGGCGAGTTTCTCGCCGATCCTGAGCTGCAGTCTTTGTGGGTTCCGCGTGTCGCGGACGAGAGCGAGGACCTCGAACGATTTCTTTGGACTGACGACTACGCGAACCTGCTCGGGACCCTTCAGTAGCTCTCGCTCGTCGATCGCGTTCATATACAATCGCCGTCATGGCTGAAGGCTTCTATTTCGTCCGGACGACGTCGGCCTCCGAGTCGCTGTTGATGGCTGTTGAGGATACGATCTGGCGTGAGGCTGATCGCATCTCGTGGGGGCCGCGAGCGTATCGCACGAGCTTCCGAGCGATGTGGTCGCGCGACGGTTTGTACCTTCGTTTCGACGCGACAGATCGCGAGCCGTGGCACACCATGGACAAGCGCGACGATCCTCTCTGGGACGAAGAGGTCGTCGAGATCTTTCTCGACCTCGACGGTTCCGGAACGCACTACGCCGAGGTCGAGCTCTCGCCCGCGAACGTCACGTGCGACGTGCGTATGATCCAAGGCTCGCCCGACAAGAAGATGGATCTTGCCTGGGATTTCGCGGGTCTGTCGACACGAGTGTTTCCACGAGACAACGGGTGGGATGGCGTTCTCTTCCTTCCCTGGGACGGCTTCGCGTCTCTACCCTCGGCGAAGAACGTTTCGCTGCCGCCGAAGCAGGGCGACACGTGGCGCTTCAACGTCTATCGCATCGAGCGTCCGGGAGGCAAAGGCGCGCCGAACGAAGGCGTGATTTTTTCGGAGTACTCGCCCACTGGAGACCCGAGCTTTCATGTCCCGGCCTCGTTTCAAGGATTCGTGTTCGCATGAGTTGCCTCGTCGCGATTGCGCTTGTTCTCTCGAGCTCCGTCGTGGTTCAGAGTCAGGTTCGGGTCTGGGAAGAAGACGTCGTCATCCCGACGTATCCGCTCGGCGCGGACGACGTGAACCCGCACTTCTATGAGCTGGAAGGATCCGTCATCTATCCCTATACGATGCAGGACAACCTGACAACGGAGAAAGTCGACCGCACCTACCGGGCGTGGTATCTCGAGAACGAATACTTGAAGCTCATGGCGCTTCCTGAGATTGGCGGCCGCATCCAATACGTCTTCGACAAGCGGCGAGGCGAGCCGATGTTCTACCACAACCGAGTGATCCGGCCAGGGCTCATTGCGCTACGCGGTGCGTGGGTCTCGGGCGGGATCGAATGGAATCGCGGACCGACCGGGCACACGGTGACGAGTTTTTCGCCCGTGGATGTCGTCGGCGTGACCAACGACGACGGCTCGGCTACCCTTGTGATCGGCAATACCGAGATGAACTTTCGCACCGGCTGGGAAGTTCGGCTCACGTTGCACCCAGGGCGTACCTATCTCGACGAGGAGATTGCGCTGTTCAACCCGACCGACGGGTTCCATCCTTACTACTTTTGGAACAACACGGCGTTTCCCAATCGACCGGGCACACGCTTCATCTACCCGATGACGCTGGGAAGCGACCACGACGGTGTCAATTTTTTCAGCTGGCCAGTTCATGAAGGCCGCGACCTGACTTGGCTCGAGAATTATCCCGAGCCGACGAGTGTGTTCGCGTATCGTTGCGTGTTCGATTTTTTTGGCACGTACGACGTCGACCGAGACTACGGGGTCGTTCAGGTGGCGAACCACTACGTACATCCGGGCAAGAAAGCTTGGACCTGGGGTGAGGCCGGCTCTGGTCTCATGAGCCAGTCGGTTTTGACTGACGACGACGGACCCTACATCGAAGTGCAGAGCGGGCCGCTTCTGACACAAGCGGATTTCGCGATGCTGGCTCCCGGGCAGGAGGTTCGGTGGCGCGAGTATTGGTATCCTGTCTTCGATCTCAAAGACGGGTTCGAATACGCCACCGAAGACGTCGCGGTGCAGCGTGTCGAGACCCACGACGGCGTCGAATTTCGAATTCATGCGAGTGGGCGATTCGACGACGCGCATGTTCGAATCGGGGATGCCGAGGTGGTTCGAACCTTGAGCCCGGACGTCACCGAAACGGTGATGGCGTCGTCGGAATCCGTGCCGGTATCTATAAGCCACGGCGGGCGGGAGCTGTTGTCGTACCGGTCGCCACTCGAGGTCCCTGTCGAGCAGGCACCGACGCTGGGGTCTGCAGACTCCCCGGTATCGACGGCCGGGGACGCGTATCTGCGTGGACAAGACCACGATCTTCGTATGGAGCGCGGCCGCGCCCGAGAGTGGTACGAGCGTGCACTGGCGATCGATCCAGCCCACTACGACGGCCTCGTCGCGCTGGCGGTGTTGGAGCTAGAGACTGGCCGCTACGATTCGGCGGAGTTGCGACTCGACCAGGCGATCGAGCGCGACCCTGCAAAGGGAATGGCCCACTATCTCGCTGGGGTGGCCGCGCTTCGCGTAGGCGATCTCGACAAAGCTCTCGCGCGAGGCTACGCCGCGTCTTTGCGGCAGGGAACCGGCCCGCTGGGTCTGGGCACCGTGGGTCGCGCACTCATGCGTCAGGGTCGTGTCGAGGAAGGCAGGGACGTGTTCCGTCAGGCGTATTCCTCCACAGGGCAAGACCACCAACGATTGTTCGACGCTTTGCTGATTGCAATGCATGCGGCCGGTGACGACGATGACGCTGTGCGCATGGCGCGTGCTGCGATCGACCGCGGCTCTACACGACTCGTCCCCCGCGCGATTCTCGCTCTTGTAGGAGAAGGGGATTTGTCCGAAGCGCTCGAGATCGTAGGAGAAGATGAGTTCGCGTTCATCGAGCTCGCGCTCGCATTTGGTGAGCTCGGTCGCACGAGAGAAGCCGTCGAGCTGTTGGAATCCGCCAGGCTGGAGCAGCGTCCGCTACCGCTTTACTACCTTGCATACTGGAGCCCGCCATCGCGAGCGAACGAGTATCTCGATCGGGCGACGAGCCTTTCACACGACTACGTTTTCCCTTCGCGACCCGAGACCCTCCCCGTTCTAGAGCTCGCTATCGAGCGTCGGCCCGATGCGAAGACGTACCTCGCTCTTGGGAACCTCTATGCGGGTCTCGGTCGCATCAGCGACGCGAAAGTTGCTTGGGAACAGGCCGCGCGCCTTGATTCCGGTTTGAGTGTGGCTCATCGGAACCTGGCGATGGCGGATTGGAAACTCGATCGCGACCTCGATGCAGCGGCGGCGAGGCTCGATGAAGCCATTGCTGCTCGAAGCTCCGACCAGACTCTGTATCGGGACTTGGGACGCCTTCGACTAGAACAAGGACGTCCCTTGGAAGCCGTCGCGCTTCTGGCCGGAATGAAGGTTCACGGCCGACACCGGCCCGACGTGACGCTGTTGCTTGCACGCTCGTATGTCGAAGCTCGTCGCTACGACGACGCGATCGAGCTTCTCGCGGCCACGACGTTTTCGAACCGTGAGGGAGACTCCGGAACCTGGAGCTTGTTCTCCCGTGCTCATGTCGAACGGGGGAGCGCTCGTTTCGAGCAAGGACGACACGAAGCCGCATTACGCGACTTCGAGACCGCCTTGACGTATCCGACGAATCTAAACGTCGGTCGCCCCGCGAAACCGCTAGAAGCCCGTGCCCTCTATTGGAAGGGGCGCGCCCTCGCGGAATTGAACCGAGCCGCCCCCGCACGTGCCGCATGGACCGAATGCGCCGCGAATTCTCTGCGCACCGAAGAACAAATCCGTTTCATCGACGAGTGCCGCAAGCTGTTGGCTCGCTAACCGTTTTCTTGACCACGGAGGCGACTGCGGCATAATGGATGTAACCTCATGCTGAAAGTGGTCATTCTTTTCGCGGTCGCACTGCTTGCGTTGTTCTTTCTCTATCCGGAGGAGATGGAGAACGCGGTTAACGATGTCCAGGCTACGGTCGCGTCGGTCGCGGACGACGTGAGCTTGGGCGGGAGTGGTGAGGTGACGCTCACACCTTCGGACACAACGGATCTCGATCTCGCGCTTTTGGATGTTGCGCAGGCTGGTGATGACGCGCGAGTTCGCGAGCTTCTAGGTGAGGGTGCTAACGTGAACGGCCGGCGAACTGATGGCTCTACGCCTCTCATCGTGGCCGCGGAAGCAGGTCACGAAACCACCGTGGGCCTCCTGCTCGAGCGTGGAGCTTCGGTCGATGCACGCGATACTCGTGGACGAACGACGCTGTTGCTGATGGCTGCGAAAGGGCGTTACCTAACGGCGAAACGCCTCCTAGACTTTGGCGCGGATCCGAATCTCGCCTCCAAGACCGGCAACACCCCGCTACTGGAAGCGTCGCGCTACGGGAGCACGGAAATTGTCGAAGCGCTCCTCGCGGCGGGCGCTGACGCGCGGGCGCGAGCTTCGAACGGCTGGACCCCACTCAAAGCTGCGGAGGAGCGAGGCCACTCCGAGATCGCGGCGCTGCTTCGGGACGCAGGGGCGTCTCGCTAGCGGATCAGTACTCTTCGCGGAGCAGCTCCGCGTAGGTCTTGACGGTGCCCCCGGACTCGGTTTGGAAGCGTTGGGCAGCGTCTAGGCTCGAAAACGCAATGAGGCTGGGAAGGCATCGATCCCACGTGAGTTGGTATTGCGCGCCTGATCGATCCTCTTCACCCGCTCATCGTGACGGCACATGATGACCGCGCTGTCCTCCACATAGAAGGCGCTTTCCGCGTCGATACGGTCCTGGGTGTGAAAATCCGAAGCGTCGGCTGAAACCACGTCGTTACGGACTTTCTGAAAGCGCAGGCCGCACCGCGGACAGCAGACGTGCTCGACAGCACCGTCTTCGAGGTGAACCCGGTAGTAGGTCTCTCCGTGAATCGGGCGATAGCACGCCTGGCAGATCGGCTCTCCTTGGAGATGGGTGTAGACGTACTGGCCGACCGACCCGACCAGCAAGACTGCAACGATCGTGACCCATACCCGTTTTGCCATATTCGCCTGCCAGTCCCTCGAGAAATCACCGAATTTCAACAATTGACCTGGCCGGAGATTGTTCCCACAATAGAAGATAACCCCCACCAGACCCATCCAACAGGCTGCTGAAGAATACGGCCGCAGCCTGCGAGCGGAGCGAGACCGGCCCGGATGGGCCGCCGACGGGAAGCCGACCGAGGAGCGAGGCGGCAGGCGCGGGAACAAAGATTGAGTGCGCACTGAGCAATAGACGATGAGCGAAGGGAAAAAGTCCGTTGCGGACCACATACGCCATATTTTGGGGCGTATCGTCAAGCTCGAGAAGCGTGTCGAGGTTCTGGGCAATATCGAGTCCCGTCTTCAAAACGTCGAGGACAAAGGCCCGGACTCTGACACCGAGGGGCAAGCGCCGCTAGACCGTGAGGTGCTCGCTCAGGTCATCGAGCTCGAGAGTCGGCTGCGGCAAGTCGAAGACGAAAATCAGGCGTTGTCCCAGACGTGCACGCTGCTCCAAGAGCAAAACGAGGCGATCTCGAACCTCTACGTGGCGAAGCACCGTCTCCATGCGTCTCTCGACGCCACCGAGATCATGAACATCGTGACAGAGATCATCGTCGAGCTCGTTGGTGCAGAGGAGTTTGCGATTCTCTTTCTGGAACAGAAAAGCGGAGTGCTCAAGCGAGTCTCGGGACGAGGCGCGAAGGACGTCTCCGATACTGTGGCACTGACGGACGGGGTCCTTGGCAAGGTCGCATCGAGCGGCAAACCGTTTTACGCCGAGCCTTCCGATGAGCCTCAGCAGCGGAGTCTGCCGCTCGCCGCGATCCCGCTCATGGCCGAAGAAACTCCCGTGGGCGTCATCGCCGTCTATCGATTATTGCCCCATAAGAATGGCTTCACCCCCGTCGACCATCAACTGCTGGAGCTGGTCGCTGAGCACACCCCGAGCGCGTTGCTGTCCGCCCGCCTGCATCGGCTGAGCAAGGCGAAGGCGAAACAGGGAGCTTGAACCGAAGGCTGGAAGTGTCCGCTTGGCTGTGCTCCCGCCGAAGAGAGTTCTTCGTTCCCGTCCCCGTTCCCGTTCCCGTTCCCGACTAAAGATGTTCACGTGACCGCGATCGCGGCGCCGACGCGTCTGGACATTCTTAGTCGGGAACGGGAACGGGAACGAAGAACTTCCTTCGGGTGGCCGGGTCAGGTTTCGAGGTTTCGGGGGAGCTCCCGACCCTTCCAGATTTAGTACAGCACGGGATAAACGACCAAAATAACGATCAACGAGCTCATGACGCCTCCCACCATCGGAGTCGCGATGCGCTTCATCACATCGGCT
>CAMYKY010000023.1 GCA_947259165.1 uncultured Acidobacteriota bacterium
CGCGGTCAGCTTCTCGAGCTCGTCGTACGAGGACTCGGCGTCGGTGATCTTCACCAGCTCGACTTTGTCGAATTGGTGCAAACGGATGAGCCCGCGAACGTCCTTGCCGTAGGAGCCCGCCTCGCTTCGGAAGCAAGGGGTAAAAGCGGTGTAGCGCTTGGGGAGCTCGTCGGCTTCGAGAATTTCCTCGCGGTGCAAGTTCGTCAACGGCACTTCCGCGGTGGGCACGAGGTATAGCTCCCGATCCGCCCTCACCTTGAAGAGATCCTCTTCGAATTTCGGGAGCTGACCGGTTCCAAACAGCGCGTCGGCGCTGGCCATGAGCGGCGGCAGCATCTCGCGATAGCCGTGCTCTTTGGTGTGAACGTCGAGCATGAAGTTGATGAGCGCGCGCTCGAGGCGCGCGCCGAGCCCGCCGAGAACGGCGAAGCGTGACCCGGCAATTTTCGCGGCTCGATTGAAGTCGAGAATCCCAAGGGCTTCACCGATATCCCAATGGGGCTTCGGCTCGAATTCGAACGAACGCGGCTCTCCCCATCGACGCACTTCTTCGTTGTCCGATTCGTTGGGCCCGACGGGGACGCTTTCGTGCGCGAGGTTGGGAAGCCAGATGAGGACGTCTCGCGTTTCTGCCTCGACCTGCCTTTGGCGGTCCTCTTTGGCCTTAATCGCGTCGGATGCGTCTCGCAGGCGCGCCTTCGATGCCTCCGCTTCTTCCTTTTTTCCCGCCTTCATCAACGCGCCGATGGTCTTCGATTCATTTTGATGCTCGTGGCGCATCGTGCTCACTTCGGTTTGCAGTTTCTTGCGCTCTTCGTTGAGGCGCGAGAGCGCGTCGAGATCGACGTCGACGCCTCGATCGCGAAGCTTTTGGCCAACGAAGTCCAGATTCTCGGTGACGAATTTCAAGTCGAGCACGCGGACATTGTAACATCGCGCCGTTGACGCTTGCGCCGCGGCGCGTGCCATGCGAGCCTATCTCTACTGCCCGAAACAACATCGAAGTTCTACCCAAGACCCTTAGGACACAATTGAGCCCATGAGCATCCGCAAAGCCGTTCTCCCTGCAGCGGGACTAGGAACCCGGTTCCTTCCAGCGACGAAGGCGCAGCCGAAGGAAATGCTGCCCCTCGTGGACAAACCGCTGATCCAATACGTCGTCGAAGAGTCCGTCGGCGCGGGTATCACCGACGTGGTCATCGTGACCGGTCGGGGCAAGACCGCCATCGAAGATCACTTTGACGTTTCGTTCGAGCTCGAGCGGTTTCTCGAGGACAAGGGGAAGGATCACGAGCTCGGCATCGTCAAAGCGATCTCCGACCTCGTCAACGTCTCTTATGTCCGTCAAAAGGAGGCTCTCGGCCTCGGGCACGCGGTGTCTGTCGCCGAGCCTCTTCTTGGGCATGAGCCGTTCGCGGTGCTTCTCGGCGATGATCTCGTGGCTTCGGATGTGCCCTGCATTCGACAGATGATCGACGTGTACGAGCAGGTGAAGGCTCCGGTCCTCGCGGTGATGAAAGTGCCGCGCGACGAGATCTCGAGCTACGGCGTGATCGCTGCAGAGCCGGAGCGCGATCGTCTTCACCGAGTGAGTCGTCTCGTCGAGAAGCCGCCGCCGGATGAAGCTCCCTCCGATCTGGCGATCATCGGGCGCTACATTCTCACGCCGGCCATCTTCGAGCACATCAAGAAGACCCCCAAGGACGCCCGGGGCGAAATACAGATTACGAACGCACTCCAGTCTCTTTTGTCAGAAACGCCTATCTACGGGCTCGAGTTCGAAGGCGTTCGCCACGACTGTGGCAACAAGCTCGGGTTCTTGAAGGCGACTGTCGACTACGCGCTCGAGCGCGACGATCTCGGCGGTGCTTTTCGCGAGTACCTTCAGGGACTCGACTTCGACGAGTAGGTCTGTGGCGGAATTCGTCGAGCTCGTTTTCGGCTACGTCCAGAGACTTGTCGGCTATCTCAATTGGGGCAACGTCAAGTTCCTCGCGATCGGGATCGGCGTCGTCTGGCTTGCACTCTCCTTGAATCGGAAACTCGGGATTTTCTCGATGCTCCGCGGTATTGGGGAGCGGTTGTTGGGCTCGCGCGTCGAGGGGCTCAAGGCGCGCGGCGAGGCCGTCACTGCCGAAAAGACGGGAGACTGGCTGACGGCAGGTCTTCAGTACGACAAGAGCGGTGACTGGGAAAAGGCGCTCGACTGTTACGAGAAGGCGGAGGAGTTTCACCTCGCGGGCGAGATCTGTCTGAGGCTCGGGCACAAAGAAGTCGCGGCGGAATGGTTCCTTCTCTCGGACGAGAAACTCCGGGCCGCTCAGTTGTACAAAGAGCTGGGCCAACACAAAAAATCTGCGGAAGCGTACCTCAAGGCTGGTTCCTCTCTGGAGGCGGCTTCGGAGTTCCTCGAGGCCGGTCAGTTCGGTCGCGCCGCCGAGATTTACGAGCGATCCGGCAACCATATGCGCGCCGCCGAGGCGTACGAGCGCGGGGACGATCTCGCTGCGGCTGCGGAGAGCTTCGCCCGCCAGGTCACCGAGATCGCCGGGCGCGGCAGCCATTATCGCGCCGCGAGCCAAGACGCGGAGCTCGCACGTTTGTGTCACCGCGCGGGCCGCTCCTTCGAGAAGGCCGGGAATAGCGAGCGCGCGATCGAAATGTACGAACGTGGGGGCCAACTCCGACTGGCCGCCGCCCTCGCCGAGCGGAGCGAACAGTGGCGCCGCGCGGCGGATTTGTGGCGCACGGCCGGCTCGATCCAAAAAGCCGCTGAGCTCTACGAGAAAGCCGGCGACAAGCGCGAGGCCGCGAACTTGCTCGGGGACGCGAAGCTTTCGGGTGGGGATGCGGTCGCCGCGGCAGAAGAGTTCCTGAAAGGGGGCGATCCGCTGCGAGCGGCCGAGGTCTTCGACACGGCGGGAGAGCTCGAGCGTGCCTCCGAATGCTTCGAGCAGGCGGAAGCTTGGGGAGACGCTGCCGCGACGGCGCTTCGTGCAGAAGCGAAGGGTCGCGCGGCCGACTTGTTCGTCAAGGCGGGCGACAAGGAAAAGGCGGCCGAGCTCTACTTCGAGTTGGGTGATTTCGAGCTTGCCGCCTTGCTCTTCTCGAAATCAAAGAGATTCTTCGATGCTGCGAAATCTGCGGCGGAAGCGAATTCCGAAACGAGGATGGTCGAGTACTTGCAGCAAGTGCCGGCGAGTGATCCGAACTATCTCGTCGCCGTCATCGAGCTTGCGCGCGCGTTCGATCGACGTGGCTGGGCGTCGCTTGCGGCGGAAAAGCTTCGTACCGTCTTGACGGGTCAAGAAGTTACCGCGGAGAACCTCGAGCTCTGGCATGAGTTGGCGAAAGCGGAAGAGTCCGAGGGCAGCTACGAGGAGGCGGCGGAAATTCTTCATCGGATCATGGGGGTGCGCTACGATTTTCACGGGGCCAGCCAACGGCACCATAACCTCAGAAAGCGCATCGATGACGAGAAAGTGCGCTCGGAGACGATCAGAAGTGCCAAGCCGATTGTCCGGCACCAAGACAAAGCGCGATACGAGATTACCGGGATGCTCGGCAAAGGCGGCATGGGTGCGGTCTACAAGGCGTACGATCAACTCCTGAACCGTTCTGTCGCCTACAAAGTTCTGGCGGAATCGCTAGCCCACGAGGAGAGCGCGCGGGATCAGCTGTTGCAAGAAGCGCGCGCGGCCGCTGGGTTGAACCACCCGAATATCGTGACCGTGTACGACCTCGGCTTCGATGGCGACAACGCGTTTATCTGTATGGAGCTCATCGAAGGTGAGAGCTACCAGGCCATCCTGCGCAAGCAGACGTGGCTCGAGCTGAGCGAGGCTCTTCACTGGCTCGTCTCGGTGTGTCAGGGGCTCGACCACGCGCACAGCCGCGGGATCATCCACCGCGATCTGAAACCGTCGAACGTGCTGCTGACGGTCGATCATCGCGTCAAGCTCTTGGACTTCGGCCTGGCGCGTCCCGCCGAAGAGAAGAAAAACGCGGAGAGCTGGGCCTACTCGATGTCGGGCACCCCAAAGTACATCTCGCCTGAGGCGATTCAGGGACAGGCGACAGACGCCCGCTCGGATGTGTATTCGCTGGGAGCGACCCTCTACGAGCTTCTTGTGGGTCGCGCTCCGTTCACGGAGGGAAACCTACTGATGCACCATCTTCATACCCCGCCGCCGCCACTGTGCCCGAAGCGTTCCGAGATCGGTGACAAGCTCGAGGAGCTCGTTCTTCTTTGCTTAGCGAAAGCCCCTGGAGACCGTTTCCAGAGCGCGGGCGAAGTCCTTTCGTTCGCGGGAGCCGCCCAAATTATTTGACGCACGACGAGCGAAGCTCGTCGCACCGACCCTCCCTCTCCTCCCGAATTGGGGTGAGGGGGATGTCCAGGGGCGGGAATGGCGAGGGGGGACCTCGCCGCGAAGCTCCTAGAGCGAAGGCGGGGCGCTCAGGACCCTCCCCCGCGGGCGGGAGAGGGGGTGAAGGGAAGAACTGCCGGGGTCACCTTGACTCCGGTCGCTAACCCGACTAATATAGTTAGTGTGTAAAGAACACTAACTGCAAGCGCCGTCATGAATAACATTGTCATGAATAATGTGCGGGTCGCGGTCGACAACTGTATCTTTGCGGTTCGGGACGGTCGGCTCGAAGTGCTTCTGATCCAAATGAAGAAGGAACCCTTCGACTTTGCATGGGCTCTGCCCGGTGGGCTCATAGAAGCCGGCGAGACACTCGACGGTGCGGCAGCGCGGATCCTCGAGCAACAGACGGGGGTGAGGGATGTGTACCTGGAACAACTCTACACATTCGACGACCGGTCCCGGGATCCCGACGGTCGTGTCATCTCGGTCGCCTACGTCTCGCTCATCCCGTGGGAAGGTCGCGACCTCAAAACGACCGATAAGTATCGCGCGGTCCAGTTTTGGGACTGCGATCGCGTCCCGAGCAAGCTCGCCTACGATCATCGAGAGATTCTCGACTACGCTCGCAATCGGCTGGCGGCAAAAATTCAGTACACCAACTGCGTGTGGTCGCTGCTTCCCGAAAGGTTCACCCTCAGTGAGCTGCAAAACGCGTACGAGACGGTATTGAACCGGAACCTCGACAAACGGAACTTCCGCAAGAAGGTCCTCTCCCTGCATCTAGTGAAACCTTGCGGAGAAAAATCGAGCGGTGGACGTCACCGGCCGGCGATGTTGTACTCCTTCGAGAGTCGCGAGCCCGAGCTGGTTGAGGTGTTCTGATGTTGCCGCCACACTTTCATCCTCACAGAGTCTCGGAGATTTATCGGGTCGACTACGAACGGCGCGCGCGTGATGCGCGGGATTGGCGAGAGCGGTTCAATGTCGCTCCATCCGCGAGCGACGCGTACCGAGTGGGGCTTCTTCTCGTGGACGTGCAAAACACGTTCTGCATTCCGGAATTCGAGTTGTTCGTCGGTGGCCGCTCGGGCATGGCGGCCGTCGAGGACAACGCGCGACTTTGCCGGTTCCTGTACGAGAACCTGGCTTCGATCACAAGCGTGCACGCGACTCTAGATACTCACACGGCGATGCAAATCTTCCACAGCGGGTTCCTCGTCGACGATTCCGGCAAGCATCCTGCGCCGATGACCGCCATCTTGCTCGCAGACGTCGAGTCGGGTCGATGGAGAGTGAACCCTCGCGTGTCCGACGCGCTCGGGGTGGATCAAGACTACTTGATTCATTACTGTAGGAGCTTGAGCCGAGATGGGTCTTACTCGTTGATGGTGTGGCCGTATCACGCGATGCTGGGCGGGGTCGGGCACGCGCTGGTCTCGGCGATCGAAGAAGCCGTGTTTTTCCACGGCATGGTTCGAAGCTCGCAGACGCACTTCGAGATCAAGGGCATGAATCCTCTCACCGAGAATTACTCCGTCCTGCGTCCAGAGGTGCGCGAGGACGCGCACGGGTCCGAGCTCGTGAAGCCCAACGACGCGCTCATCGAAACGTTACTTGCCTACGACGTCCTCATCGTCGCCGGGCAGGCGAAGAGCCACTGTGTCGCTTGGACGGTGGCCGACCTGCTGAAAGAAATTCGAAATCGAGATCCCGAGCTCGCCCGTAAGATTTATCTCCTCGAGGATTGCACCTCGCCGGTGGTTGCTCCCGGCGTCGTGGATTTTACCGATCAAGCCGAGGCAGCGTATCGGGAGTTTGAGGCGGCCGGGATGCATCTCGTGTGCACGAGCGAGCCCCTCGAATCGTGGGACGGGCTCGAGACGGCTCTCGTCAAAGAAAGGCCATAGCGCGATGCCAATCATCCAAAGTCTGCTGGACGTGGATTTCTACAAGTTTACGATGGGGCAGCTCGTCTTCCTGCGTTACCGAGACGTTCCGGTTACGTATGCGCTCACGAACCGCACTCGAGAAATCCGGCTCGCGTCCGTTGTCGACAAGGCGGAGCTACGCGAAGAGCTCGACCACGCTCGTAGCCTTCGGTTCAACAACAGCGAGCTTCATTATCTCCGGGGAACGAACGAGTACGGCGACCGCATGTTCTCGGAGGACTATCTCCATTTTCTTCGAGATCTAAAGCTTCCGGAATACGACCTCGAGGAAATCGATGGCAGTTTTGAACTGCGATTCGAGGGCCCGTGGTCCGAAGCGATTTATTGGGAGACCCTCGCTCTTGCACTGCTCAACGAGCTCTACTACCGAAACTTGTTACGCAAGCTGAGCTCCTTCGAAAGAGACCTCGTCTACGCCGAGGGGAGGGTGAGGCTGGCCCACAAGATACGCGTGTTGCGCGAGCATCCCGAGATTGAGTTCGTCGACTTCGGAACGCGGCGTCGTTTCAGTCGCGAGTGGCAGCATTATGTCGACCGGACGCTCGCGGAGGAGCTTCCGGGTCAATTCGTGGGCACGTCGGCGACCGAGTCCGCGTTGCTTCACGGGCTCGTGCCGATGGGCACATCCGCGCACGAGTTGTATATGGTGATGTCGGGCATCATGCACGAATCGGAAGATCGGATCCGCGCGTCGCACAATCAAGTCCTCACGGATTGGTGGGAGCTCTACGGGTGGGGGTTGTCCGTCGCGGTGACTGATACTTACGGTTCCGAGTTCTTCTTCCAGGATATGACAGAGGCGCAGGCAAGTGTGTGGAAAGGATTGCGTCACGACTCGGGGGATCCGTTCGAGTTCGGTGAGCGCGCCGTCCGGTTTTATGAGCAGCATGGGATCGATCCTCGAAAGAAACTGCTGATTTTCAGTGACGGCTTGGAGCTCGATACGATCTTGAGATTGTCGGAGCGCTTCCATGGTCGCGTCGAGCTGAGTTTTGGCTGGGGGACCAACCTCACCAACGACATGGGCTTCGACCCTATCGCCATAGTTGTCAAGGCGGTGGAGGTGGCGGGACGACGTACTGTCAAGCTCAGTGACAACCTCGCCAAGGCATCGGGCTCGAAAGAGGACATCGCGCGATTCAAACGGATTTTCGGGCACGGGCACGAGCACGTCGAAGCATTACGCTATTGACCTCACAGTATGTGATTCTAGTTTTGTGATATCTTCCCTGGTCTAATTTCGAGGTAGGTGTGATGCGGCTTACTGGCGGGCTGGTCTGGTTGTTGACTGTCTCTCTCCTTTCACCGGAGCTCGTTCGCGCGGCAGATGAGCTCGATGGGGATGACACGTGGAGCGAGCTCGTGAAGGATGGAAGCTCGTTCATTTTCGGTCGTCTCGAAGGCCGTTTCGACGGCACCGACTACCGCAGCCGGAAAATTCGCATTCGCCACGAGGAAACCAACAGGGAGTACCTCGTCTCGACGGGGCAAGGACTCGGATACTTTGAAGTGGCTCTCCCCCCCGGCATATACGCTTTCGTCGCCATCGAGGCCGTGTATTTTCCCCCGGACAAATCGTTGAGGCTCACTCGGTATCGACCAGTTCCTCAGCGCTATGTGCTGCAAGCGATTCCCGGTGTTGGGATCCCGACGTTTCAGGTCGAACAGAACAGGCCGGTTTACCTTGGGACGATCCGCTCGGGCATTGGTGGTGACCGCCTCGTGTATGAGGGCCACACGCTCGAAATCACGGATGATTATCAAGAAGCGCTAGCTAGTCTCGAAGTGCGTCACCCCGCGCTGTTCGCCAGCCTCGCCCAAGCCGGCGTCGAGCCCATGAAGTACTTCTTCCTCAAGCCGATCGAGCAGCCGTCGCTACTCGAGCTCGCGGCGGTGCAGGACCCGTTAGAGCAAGCGCGGGAATACATGAACGACGGCAAGTACCGACAGGCGCTGAGCTGGCTCCAAACGTTCATGCCGACAACGGATGAGCAGCGAGCGGAGATGAAACTGCTCGTGGGTGAGATATATTTGTCGGACAAGAAATACGAGGACGCGATCGAACAGTTCGGTGAGGTTCTTCTCGACGACCCTGAAAGCATGCGTGCGCTGCGGTTGCTTGCTCGGGCCCATGCCTTCGGAGGCTACCGTGAGGACGCGGTGGGCTTGTACCGTGCGCTTGCCGAATCCGTCCCGGAGGACGCCGAGGCGAGCCTACACTTGGGCTACGAGCACGCTCTCGCCTCGAACGAGGAACTCGCGGAGGAAGCGTTTGACTCCGCGTTCCGAGTCAACTTCGACTACCTGCTGCACGATCTGACGCCTTACGCTCTCGCCCTTCGAGAAGAGGATGCGTTGTACGAGCCTCCTAAGATTGTCGACGGCGCGATGAAGTTGCCGAGCACGATGCGCTCGCGCCGTTCCTCCGCCGGCGGACTCGGTATGCTCGTCGATCACACCGGGCGCATCGTCGCCGTCCACTTAGCCGCGGACACCAGCGCATGGGCACCTTCGATGATGATGTCGATCATCCGTGCCAGATTCACGCCGGCGCGATTGAACGGTGTCGCGATCCCGTGTCTCATCATCATGGGAGAGAACGCGGGGCTGGAAGCGTCGCAGTAGAGGACCTTCGGATACGCAGAATCCTTCACCGAGGCGAGGTCGCACAAAAAGAAGGGCGCGCCTCAAACGAGCATCAACCGAATGCCGACAACCGAATGCCGGATGCCGAGAGCCGGACGCCGAATGCTGATAGCCGAATGCCGCAACGAAACGCGGCTAAGCTTTCGGATGCGTTTTCCCGTATACGTCGAGTAGTCTCTGCGTCGATAGGTTCGTGTATTTCTGGGTTGTGGATAAGCTTTGGTGGCCGAGGAGCTCTTGGATCGACCTCAGGTCACAACCACGTTCGAGCAAGTGGGTGGCGAATGCGTGGCGGAGGCTATGGGGGGACAGGCTCGACTTGAGGGCGGCATCTCGCAAGTAGCGCTCGAGGAGTCGTCTCACGCTTCTCGCGGTGAGTCGTCCACCGCGAGCGTTCAGGAACAAGGCGTCCGTGCCTCGTCCTCGTCGAACGAGCTCGAGACGGTCGTGCAAGTAGAGCTCGATGGCTTCCGCGGCGACCTCGCCAAACGGCACAATGCGCTCCTTGCCTCCCTTGCCGAGGACGCGTACTAGCTTGCTGTCGCGGTCGAGTCGCGAGAGGTCGAGTGCGACGAGCTCACCGACACGCAACCCGGTGGCGTAGAGGAGCTCGAGCATTGCGCTGTCCCTCCGTCCGAGCTGGCTCGTTCCGTCCGGGCAGTCGAGAAGTCGCTCGACCTCGCTTTGTTCCATCCTCGGGGGGATCTTGTGGTCGAGGCGCGGAGTGGACACCAAGCGTGCCGGATTCTGCTCAATCTTGCCTTCGCGGGTGAGGTAGCGGAAGAAAGTCCGGATGGAAGCCAGCTTGCGCGCGATCGACGCGCGGGCGATGCCTTGTTGGTGCAACTCCGCGAGAAATGCGCGGATGGCGAGCACGTCGATGTCGTCGAGGCGTTCGATTCCCAACGACTCGTCAATGAACTCGGCGAACTGAACGAGGTCCGAACCGTAATTCTTGACCGTGTGCGCGGAGAGCCCACGTCGGTGTTTCAAGTCCTCCAGAAATGCGTCGATGTCTTCCATCATTTCGAGCTTGCCTGCCAATGGCGACGGTGCGCCCATCCAGAGGATCTCACAGCTGTCGGCGCCCTGGCGACTAGTGGCTGGAATGAGAAAGCTGAGTTACCATCATCGTATGCGCCAATGTTCGAAGTGTGGGCGCCGCTTTGCGGGCGGGGAGAGCGTCTGCCCCGATGACGGCGCGGTTTTAGCGGACACCGTTTCTTTTGAGGAGCAGGCGGTCGGCAAGACGCTCGACGGAAAATACCGCGTCGACGGCTTTCTCAAGCGAGGCGGCATGGGGGCGGTCTATCGCGGCACTCACGTGATGTTGAACAAGCCCGTGGCGATCAAGCTCATCAAGCCGGAGCTGGTCTCTTCCAGCGATGTGGTTCAGCGATTCTTGAGAGAGGCGCGGGCGGCGGCGCATCTGAGCCATCCGAATATCGTCACCGTGCACGATCTGGGTCAAACGGCCGACGGCACTCTCTACATCGCGATGGAGCTCGTCGACGGCAGCAGTCTCAAGGAGTTGATCGTCGCCGAGGGTGCTTGGGAGCCGAAGCGCGCGGTGCGTCTGCTCAAAGGCATCGGCAGTGCGCTCGCGCTCGCGCATCGTGAAGGCATCGTGCATCGCGACCTGAAGCCGCAAAACATCATGGTCTCGCGCGACAGCAACGGCAACGAGATCCCAAAACTTCTCGACTTCGGCATCGCGAAAACGTTCGAGCCCACGAGCCCTGCGCTGACGTCGACCGGGATGGTGCTCGGGACGCCTCACTACATGTCCGCCGAGCAAGCCAAGGGCCTGCCTGCCGACCAAAGAAGTGATCTGTACGCGCTCGGGGTGATCCTCTACGAAATGCTCGTAGGGAAGGTGCCCTTCGACGATACGTCGATACCGCAGATTCTCATCAAGCACCTCACCGAAACGCCCAAGCCGCCTTCAGCGATGGGTGCGAACATACCCAAGGAGCTCGAGGCGGTCGTGCTGCGGTGCCTCGAAAAAGAGCCCGACAACCGCTATCAAAGTGCGGAAGAGCTAATGAGTGCCATGGACCGCGTGCCCGATACCGCCGTCATGAACGTGGCTGCGCCTACGATCGCGACCACACCGGACCTCGCGGTTACCGCGCCTGCGATCGAAGCATCCGCTGAGGTAGCGCGTGAGTCGACCATGGCGGGCGCTGCCGCGGCCGCACTGCCACCTATGCCGTCCGCGACCGCAACAGTGCGCGCCCATGAGGTGCGGGTGCCGCAAGGTGGCGCGGGTGCCGGCCGCTACATTCTTTTCGGAGTCGCGGGCGTTTTGCTCCTACTCCTGGCGTTGTTTTGGCTGCGCGGTAGCGCGGAGCCGCCGGGGCCCGCTCAAACCGCGGCCGCGGTCTCTGAGCCGCCGCCAACGGACGCCGCTGAGCCTGCTTCGGCTCCCCAGCCGGAGCCGCCGCCCGAGCCCGAACTGTCGGCACCGACGATCGTTCCAAGTACTCCGGTCGCTCCACAGGCTGAGCCTCCCTCCTCGGGATCGGAGCCGCCGCCCGTGGCGTCCGCTACACCCGCGCCTAGTGAAGTCGAGCCACAGGCAGCCGCTGCTCCGGTGCGGGAGCCGGAGCCGCCACCACCACCAGCGCTACCCGAGATCCCCAAGGTCGGCGTAGCCTGTGACGGCGTTCGCGATGGGTGCGCTGCCTTGAGGTTTGCGATCGTCGAGGAATGTCGCAAGCAGGGCATACCCATGGCGCGCCCGCCTCGGGGTGATGTAGTCGTCCAACTCGACGTCGAAGAAATCGAAGCGCGAAGCGAGCAACAGTTCGGAACGACCTTCGTCGTACGGACCTACTCGATTGAAGCCGGCGGGGGCTCTCCGCACTTGGATGAAGAGCTCGTGCTACCGCCGAAGATGATTAGCTTCGATGCTCGCCTCGGCCGCGAGAAGCTGCGAGAGCAGTCGCGCCTCATCGCGTCCGAGCTCGTCGACCAGATCCGCAAGTACTGGGGCACGAATCGCGGTCGTTAGCGTCCCCCGCCCGTCGCCCAGTCCGTCGACCGAGTGGAACCGGTCGACGTCCGGAAGGCGGAAGGCAGAAGGCAGAGAGCTACGTAGTTATTGCTTTCTAACCGTGTTTTTGGCACTCGCGGTGCCAGTGAAGGTCATGATCGAAAAACGATCCTGGACCTCGACGACCTCGCCGCTGCCAATCTGGCTTTCATCCACGCCCAGCACTTGTCCGGTGTCCGGGTCGACGAGCGCTTCGCCCAGCGAGAAGACGTCGTAGCGGTCGCCGACCTGAATGCCCGACATCGTCCCCATGTTGAGCCAGGCACGATTGCCTTCGACTTTGATGATCTTGCCTTCGGTGCCACCCATGGAGCCGCCGGCGACCAGTTTGTTCAGACCTTTGTGGGCCTCGAACGCTTTGACGACTGCCTCGGACGCTTTTTCGAGCGCCTCGCTCGCGATCCCCCATTCGTCCTCGCGACTGAGGCTCGCGCCCTTCACGAAGCCGCCGCCTTTTTTGACGTCACCTTCGGCTGAGACAGCGACGATCCGCTCCGCAGTCGTCGTGTCGATGAGCCTCAGGTTGATTTTGGCTTCGGCCTTTGTGTAGCTTCCGCCGATCCCGCCAAAGCCGCCTTTCGTGGTGTTGATGGCGAACTTGTCGATGCCACCGGTAATGATGTACTTGATACCCAGCACCTGGCCGACTTTGGCCGCCGTCTGCTGATCCAAAGCTCCGGAGGTGGAGAGTCCCTGCTCCTTTAATACGAGGTCGAGCTTCTCTCGCTCGATGACGCTGAAGCGCGACGAGAGCATGTCGCTTTCAGAAAAGGCGGTGTCGATGTTGTTGCGCGCCGCGGGGCCGAGGTCGTTGTAGAACCACCAGCTTTGTTGCGCGTTATTCTCGAAATCCCAGATCGCAACTCGAATCTTGCCTTGTGCTTCGAGGGTCGACGGACCGATCATGCACACGATAGCGAGAGCTCCGACGAGCCGGAAGAGCGCTTTCATTTCTGATCCTCCTTCGCCTCCAGTCTGGAAGCGGTCTAACGATGTACGACCTTATGTTGCGTTAGAGTTTCTTGGTGAGTGTCGAGATGCCAATACCCGCAACGAAACACCCCAGCGTTCGCGCTGGGAACCTCTTGTTGTGCGGGGGGGATTCGTCTACTAAAAGACTACCACATTGTGGTCGTTCGTAAAACGTTCCAGCTCGCGCAGCGCGCGTTCAACCGTTGCGTCTCTGCGAGCACGTCGATTTCGTACCGGTGGCTCGAAGGGGGGAAAGAGTCCGAAAGAGATGTTGGTCGGTTGGTAGTTCTCGGCTTCGGCGTTGGCGATGTAGTGGCAGAGCGCTCCCAGTGCACAAGTCCGAGGGGGTACTCGCGTCGGCAGACCCAAAGCGATGTCAGCGGCGTTGCGACCTGCGAGGAGCCCCGAAGCCGCCGACTCTGTGTAGCCTTCGACTCCCGAGATCTGACCTGCGAAGAACAACGTCTCCCGTCGTCGGGTTTGGAACGTGGGAAGCAAGACGCTCGGCGCGTTGATGTACGTGTTCCGGTGGATCATGCCAAAACGAGAGAACTCCGCTTTCTCGAGTCCGGGAATCAATCTCAGAATCCGTTTCTGCTCGCCCCACTTCAGCTGGTTTTGGAAGCCGACCACGTTGTAGAGAGTCGCCGCGAGATTGTCTTGTCGGAGCTGCACCACGGCGTACGCGTCGTTTCCGGTTCTGGGGTCGGGGAGACCCACGGGTTTCATAGGGCCGAACCTCAACGTGTCGACGCCGCGCGATGCCATTACTTCGATCGGAAGGCAACTTTCGAAATACACGCCCTTGTCCACTTCGTGAATGTCGATCGTTGATGCTTCGAGAAGCGCATCATAGAAGCGTTGGTAATCGTCCCGGTTCATCGGACAATTGATGTAGTCGTCGCCTCCCTTGCCGTAACGAGAGGCGCGAAACGCAGTGTCGAAATCGATCGTGTCGACCTCGACGACAGGGCTCACCGCATCGTAAAAGTAGAGATGGTCGCTTCCGGTGAAGTCGCGGATCGAGCTCGAAAGCGATTCCGATGTCAAAGGGCCAGTCGCGAGCACGACGATACCGTCTTCGGGGATCGCGTCGACTTCCTCCCGAATGACTCGGATCGACGGTGAAGACTCGATGGCGTCGGTAATTCTTTGCGAAAACGCGTCGCGGTCGACAGCGAGAGCCTGACCTGCAGGCACGCGGCTCGCCTCAGCGGCTTCCATGACGAAAGAGCCGAGCCGCCGCATCTCCTCCTTGAGAAGACCGTGGGCGTTGCCGAGATTGTCGGAGCGAAGCGAATTGCTACAAACGAGCTCGGCAAACCGATCGGTGCGATGTACTGGAGTCGGTTTCGTGGGCCGCATTTCGAAGAGCCGAACCGCAACGCCGCGAGCCGCGATCTGCCACGCCGCCTCGACTCCCGCAAGCCCCGCCCCAATAACCGTAACTTCGGCGTCGCTCACGAAACTAATTTACAGCGCAAAGACGCGAAGGCGCCAAGACGCAAAGATAAACCCCTTGATGAATGGGTCTTTGCGACTTTGCGTCTTGGCGCCTTTGCGTTGAAAAAGCAGTCACGCTTTCGCAGGCTCCGCTTCCTGGACTGCCTCTTCCCGGGTTTGTTTGAAAGAGCAGCCGTCCTGTGTGCACGCGATGTGGGGACCGTCGCGCTTCGTGGTCTTTTCGAACACCACTGGAAACCCGCATTCGGGACACGGCTCTTTCACCGGCAGGTACCAGCTGGTGAAGTCGCAGTTCGGGTATTCGCTGCATCCGTAAAACAGCTTCCCGCGGCGAGAGCGTCGCTCCACTACTTGTCCCGGGCAGTTCTCCTTGGGGCAGGCGACCCCGACTTCCTTTTGCTTGATGTACTTGCACTCCGGGTAGGCGCTACACGCAGTGAACTCGCCGTAGCGACCGTGCTTGATAACCAGCTGGTTCTTGCACTTGGGGCATTTCTCCTCGAGCAGCTGATCCTTTTTCGTCTCGAGGCTTCCGTCTTCGCCGCGCAGAATCCGCCGGGTGTTTTTGCAATCGGGGTAGCCCGAGCACGCCAAAAACTGGCCGTATCGGCCTTTCTTCAGCACCATCGGCCGCTCGCACTTTTCACAGTTTTCGTTTTGGAATGCGTCCGGGTCGGCAGATTCTTTGTCCTGATAGTTTTGGATCTCTCGCGTATTGCGGCAGTCTGGATAGCCCGAGCACGCTAGAAAATGGCCGAAGCGTCCCCACTTGATGACCATGGGCTTGCTGCATTTGTCGCACACCTCTTCGGTGGCGATCTCCATGGCTTTGACGTTGGTCATGTTCTCTTTGGCTTGTTCGAGATCTTTGCTGAACTTCTTGTAAAAATCGTCGATGGTCGTGAGGTAGTTCGCGCGCCCTTCCTCGATCTCGTCGAGGAGCTCCTCCATCCGTGCGGTGTAGGCGGTTTCCATGATGTCCGCGAAACTTCCCAACAACAGGTCGGTGACGAGAAACCCAAGCTCGGTCGGGACGAACTTCTTCTCGGTTTTGTTGACGTACTCGCGGTCCTGGAGAACGGACAGGATGCTGGCGTAGGTACTCGGGCGTCCGATGCCTTTCTCCTCCAGCTCTTTGACGAGCGAAGCCTCGGTGAATCGAGGCGGTGGTTGCGTGAAGTGTTGTTCGGGCTTGAGCTCGAGTAGCTTGAGAATCTCTCCCTCGCTCAGGGGCGGGAGCTGTTTGGCCGTGTCGGCTTTGGCCGTCGTCTCCTTGTCGTCGTCCTTCTTCGACAGGTCCTCGTCCTTACCCTCTTCGTACAACGCGAGGAACCCGTTGAATTTCAGCACCGATCCGCGGGCTCGCAGGGTGTATCGGCCGGCCTTGATCTCCGCGATGGTCTCGTCGAAGACGGCCGGAGGCATTTGAGAAGCGACGAAGCGGTTCCAGATGAGCCGGTAGAGCTTGAGCTCGTCTCGGTCGAGGTACGCGGACACCGATTCGGGATCGCGAAACGATGACGTGGGACGGATCGCTTCGTGAGCGTCTTGGGCGCCCTTCTTGCTCTTGTACACGTTGGGCTTGGCCGGGAGCATCTGCTCGCCGAAGCGTTCTTGGATATATTGACGCACTTCGGTGAGGGCCTCGTCAGCGGTCCGTGTCGAGTCAGTGCGCATGTAGGTAATGAGACCGATGGGTCCTTCCTTACCGAGCTCGATCCCCTCGTAGAGACGTTGCGCCACCATCATCGTCCGCTTTGCAGTGAAGCCGAGCTTTCGGGCTCCTTCCTGCTGGAGCTTACTCGTGATGAACGGGGGTACCGGATTCCGTCGGCGCTCCTTCGCGGTGACCTTGGCGACGCCGAATTCCGCTTTCTCGAGGTCCGCGACGATCGCCATCGTCGTCGCTTCGTCTTTCAGCTCAGCGTTTTTGCCGTCTACCTTTGCCAGCTTGGCTTCGAACGGTGGCGGCGATTTGCCTTCGAGGTTCGTATGGAGCGACCAATATTCTTCCTTTTGGAACGCCTGGATCTCCCGCTCCCGCTCGCACACGATGCGAAGCGCGACCGACTGGACGCGTCCTGCCGAGAGCCCGCGCCGCACCTTCTCCCACAAAAGCGGTGAAATCTGGTACCCGACCAACCGATCGAGTACACGACGGGCTTGTTGAGCGTCGACCTTGTCTTTGTCGATCTCGAGCGGATTCTGGATGGCTTCCTGGATGGCCTTTTTTGTGATTTCGTTGAACAAAATCCGGTGGACTTTGCCTTTTTTGCCATCGAGCTCTTCCGCGAGGTGAAAGCTGATCGCTTCGCCCTCGCGGTCCGGGTCAGGTGCGAGATAGATGGCCTCGGCCTTTTTCGCCTCGGCCTGCAATTCCGTCAAGATCTTTCTCTTCTTGGGAATCACGACGTAGTCGGGGGCGAACCCATGCTCGACGTCGACGCCGAGCTTACTCTTGGGCAGGTCGCGGACGTGTCCCATCGAGGCGCGCACGATGTAGTTGCGCCCGAGGAACTTGTTGATGGTCTTCGCCTTTGCGGGTGATTCGACGATGACTAGTGATTTCGCCATGGGATTAGTGTAGCTAAATGTTCGGGATCCGCAAATCGGTGTCGGAAAACGGCCTCCGGCGATCGGTGATCGGCGTTCGGCATTCGGTTGGTGCTCGTTTGAAGGCAATCTCTTTTTCTCGGCCACCGCGCCTCGGTGAAGGGTCTAGCGTGGCCGGAGGCTGGCTGCCACTTCGAGGCGCAGCATTGTGAGACATACGTCCAAGTCCAGACGAGTACGGCAACGAATGCCGAATGCCGATAGCCGAGAGCCGATCACCGATCACGGCCTTGCCTGCCACAACCCTCCCGCCAAGCTCCAAATCTTTCCTTTCACTTCCAAGCTGCAAAGCGTCGCGAGCGCTTGGTCGACGCCGATTTCGAGGTTTTCGAGTAGCGAATCGATGTCGACGGCTTCTTGTCTGTTGACGAGGTGACCGAGGACGGAGCGCTCCATGCGGTCGAGGGGAGCCTCGTTTGCTGGATCCGTCGCCGACAATCGCGTGCGCAGGAGAGCGCGGATGTCGGGCCTCAGCTCTTCCAAGACTTCGCTGGCTTCGGTGGCCAGCGTCGCGCCGTCGCGGATGAGCGCGTGGACGCCGGCGCTGTTCGGCGATAGCGCGGGGCCGGGGACGGCATAAACCTCTCGATCTTGCTCCATCGCGATCCGAGCCGAAACGAGTGAGCCGCTCTTGAGAGCGGCCTCCACGACCAATGTTCCGAGGCTCATTCCCGTGATGATTCGATTCCTGCGAGGGAAGTTCCCGGCTCGGGGGGGCTCATGGATGCTGAATTCGGAGATCACGGCCCCATGTTCGGCGATCTGCTCCGCGAGGCGCCGATGCTCTCTAGGGTAGATGTTGCGAAGGCCCGAACCAAGCACCGCAATCGTCCGCCCGCCGGCTTCGAGCGCCCCCCGATGGGCGGCTGCGTCGATACCGCGCGCGAGGCCACTCACGATGGTGAGACCGGCAGCTGAAAGAGAAGCCGCGAATCGCCGGCTCATTTCGAGGCCGTAGTGGGTCGCACGTCTGGAGCCCACGATTGCGAGGGCGAGAGCGTCCTCCGTTTCTAGCTGGCCCCACATCGAGATCAGCAGAGGGGGGTCGGGTGCGGCACGCAGTAAGCGAGGGTAGCGCGATTCGGTCAGGCAAACAGAGTCGAAGCCTGCCTCGCGGATGCGCTCGAGGGTCGCCTCCGCACGGGCGATATCGGCGTGCGAGTGCGGCATCTGGCTCAAAGCCGCGGTTAGATTTCCGTGCTTCCGGACCAGCGCGAGTCGATCTCGACGCCGCGGCGTGGTCAGGACGTCGATCGTCGCCGCGGCGAGCACGTCCGGCGTGGGTGTTGCGCCTTTCACAGACATCGAGGCCTCCTTCCGGGGACAATCCATTCCACCTCCCCGCGGTGGGAGCGTTAGTAAGAAGATGACGAAAAACAACGAGGACAACCTCCTTCAGGGGGCGCAAAGTGCCTGAAATAAGGGCGCAATCATGGGTGCCAGGGGCCTCGGGCGAAGTCGAGTTGCTTCTTGCGCGGCCTGGGGGCGTGGGCTACCATAGCCAAGCCGCCGCCATCACGAGGGTGATGGAACCTCGTTATTTGCTGAATTGCAGAGGTAGACTTGTCCTTACGCGTTCGTCTCTCCGTGTGGTTTCTGGCTCTCCTCCTGCTGGCCGTCCCGTGTGGACTTGTCGCCGACGACGGCGAAAAGGAGTCCCGCGAGCAGGTGGCATTCGGTATCGAAGTGGCCCAGCGAGGCCTCTGGCGAGAGGCTACCTATCGCTGGGAGAAAGCCGTCGAGCTCGACCCTGCGAATCCGAGTGCGCGGAACAATCTTGCCGTATCGTACGAGCAGTCCGGGGAGTTCGACCGTGCGAACGAGGAGTACGAGAGGGCACTCGAGCTCGATTCCGACAATCTGTACATCCGGCAAAACTACGAGCTCTTTAGAGAAGCCTATGAGAGAAAAAAGCGTACTGACCGGCGGGCCCGCCAGAACTGAACGACGTGTTGTCGCCACCGGCCGCTCGCTTGGCCTTGTAGCTCTCGCGGCGTGGGCGAGCGCCGCTCTCGGGTGCACCTCCTACTATGAGGTGCCCATCGAAGTCCCCATTGCTGCGAAACTCGACGTCACGGAGTACAACCGCATCCTCGTGGCGAGCTTCACAACGCAAACGAACGAGCGACTTGACCTCGACTCGGAGACGGTGCGACTCCTACGGAACCAACTCCGCATGCGCTCCCAGCTGCAAGTCCTGGACGCGGAAGTCGATCCGTTGGGAGATTTCTCGGAAGAGACCCTCGAGCAGCTGGGGCTCTTGGAAGAATTCGAGCAACTCGACGAACAGGCACGGGCTGCCGGCGAAGAAGAAATCTCGCAGCAAGAATGGATCGATCTCGAGCAGGACAAGCTGCTCGAAGACCAAGCGTATTGGCAACAACTGGGCGAGGAATACCAAAACCCGCTAATCGTTACCGGTAAGCTCCGTTTCGGCTCGGAGTCCCGCTCCGGCTACACTCGGCGCGACCGCTACGTTCGGGACTCGCTCAACCGGCCTCAGCTACAGCGTAGCCAGGCATTTCAAGAGAGAACCGGATTCACCTTGAACGCCGAGTTCTACTTCATCGACGGTGAGACCGGCCGAACGATCCATCGGGAGCGTTTCACGGAAGAAGTCATCTATGGGCGTGAGGAGCAAAGCTCGGCTTTGTCGTCGTACTTCGAGCTCATGGACCGGCTGTTGCCCAATTTTCTGAGTATCTTGTCACCCCAGACGTTCCGGGGTACCCGAATACTGCTCAAGTAATGTGGTGGTCGTGACTCAATAGCTATCAACGGGAGGAAACAGCCCCTCACGGTCGCTAGGCTTTTTCGCCGCCAGGCTTCGCGTCGTTCGGGGAAGGTCCGAAAGACACTTTTGTGTCGACGGAGACTGATGCGAGGTAACCGATGACGAAAAGCAACATTGGATCGATGGGACGTGCGGCGCTCATTCTTTGCATTTTGGCGGTTTCCGCAGGGCTTGTGTTCGGCCAGGCGTCGTTCGCACCCTTTTACGGCAAGAACAAGGTCAAATGGGACAAGCACCAGTGGCAGGTCTATCGCTCGCCTCACTTCGAGGTTTACTACTACCCTGAGTTCGAACAGGAACTTGGCCGTGTCGTCAGTTACGCCGAAAGCGCTTACGAGAAGGTCTCAAACGACCTGAAGCACGAAATCTCGTTCCCTATTCCGCTCATCCTCTACAAGACGTTTTCGGAGTTCGCACAGACGAATCTGTTCCCGATCGAGATCCCCGAGGGAGTCGGCGCGTTTGCCGAGCCCGCACGCGATCGGATGGTCATCCCCATCGACAACCCTCCCGACGAGTTGCAGGAGCTTTTTATTCACGAGCTCACGCACATTTTTCAATTCGACATCATCCCGCGCTCGCTGGTGAGGCGATCCGTTCCGGTCTGGATTGATGAGGGGATGGCGACCTACATGGAGAGCGAGTGGGACCCACTCGATCTCATGGTGATCCGTGATGCGGCGGTCACCGATCAGATTCCAAGCTTCGAGGCCCTCAATGTCGGCTTCGCCCGCGCCGCTTACAGCTTTGGCGCTTCGGTGTTTGAGTTCATCGAAGAGAGGTTCGGCAAAGAAGGCGTCCGGCAGTTCATTTTTGCTTTGCGCCGGGCCGTTGTCGGGGGCGTCGGCGCTGAGGTGTACCAGCAAGCGTTCCGGCTAACGCCCGAAGAGTTCTATCGCGAATGGAAGCGCTGGCTCGTCGACAAATACAAGCCGTTCCGCGACAAAGAGATTCCGGACGATTACAGCCTCGATATGTCGCCGGATCCTCGGGAGGGCAATTTCGTGGCGGCTTTATCCGCGGCGCCGTCGCCCTCCAAAGAGATCATCGCGGTCATGAGTGTGAACCGTAAGGAAGGCGAGTTCGACATCATTTTGCTGTCGGCCGCCGACGGTTCCGTTATCAAGAATTTGACCCCCGGCTACACCGGCGCGTTCGACAACATCGTTGGGCTCGTGGGCGAGGATTCGCTCATCGGCCGCAACATCGCGTGGACGCCCGATGGCGACAACATCGTATTCTTCGGGCGCTACAAGAAGCGGCGTGCGCTCATCATCGTGAACGTGCTCAACGAAAAGGTGGTCAAGCGGATCCAGGTCCCGGTTGACCGGGCGCTGTTCCCTTACGTCGGACCCAAAGGCGAATGGGCGTACTTCACGGCTCTTCAGGACGGAATCAGCGATGTTTGGCGTGTGAATCTCGAGACTGAAGCGTTCGAGAACGTGACCGACGACGACTTCTTCGACAAGTTTCCGACGATCACGCCCGACGGCGAATGGCTCTATTGGAGCCGCCGCATCAGCGGCTACGACAAGATCTATCGCGTCAAGCTCGCCGATCTTTCGCAGAAGGAGCAGGTGACGTTTGGGACCCACGACGACGCCTCGCCGATCTTCTCCGACGACGGTCAGTTGATGTTCTACACGTCGAACGAAGATGACGACATCTACAACCTTCGCTCCATGGATGTCGAAACCGGGGATATCATTCAGTACACGGATGTGCTCGGCGGGAACTTCTCTCCCACGGTGATCAAGAATTTTCGGACGGATGACGACGTCCTCCTGTTCACGAGCTACTACAAGGGGAACTACGGTCTCTTCCGGCTGCCCATGGACGAGCCCGTCAAAGAAATTACGTCCGATCGGATCATCCGGACCGAAGGGCCGGTGATCGATTTCGTCCCTCCGGTGAGTCACCAGATCATCGCCGAGAACAAACGCAACAAGGGGACGTTCGAGAAGTTCTACGTCGACGGAGCGCCGCCGATATCGGTGGGCGTGACCTCTGGCGGTGACTTTTTCGGTGGCACCGGGATCAGTTTTTCGGATGTGTTAGGCGATCAGAACTTCACGTTCATGGCGTTATCGGTTCGGGAGTTCCGTAGTTATTTGGGCTCGTACGCGAATCGCGCAGGTCGCTTGCAGTACTCGCTCACCGCGTTCGATTCGACGAGCTTTTTTTTCGCCTCGCCGTTCAATTTCTCGCCAGGTTTTTCCCGCGATGGGGCCCTGTCCACGATCCGGCAGACGGGCGCCACGATAGCAGGCTCCTACCCCCTGAGTCGGTTCCGTCGCTTCGAGCTGTCGACCGGTGTCATCCGGCAGCGGACCCGGTTCGAAGATCCTTTTCTGGACCCAGGCATCAACCCTGGACTGCCACCTGGGTTCAACGATGCCGTATCGGCACGCTACCCCAACGGGACCGCTTTGCCGGTCTCTGCGACCTACATTCAGGAGACGACACGGTTTCGCAATTTCGGCCCGATCGCTGGCTCGACGGTGCTCGCTGGGGCGACCATCTCCCCGGGCGGCCCATTTCTTTCGCGTCAGACGTTCAATCTCGACGCAAGAAAGTACTTTCAGCTGACGTCGGCGAGCCTACTCGCGGTCCGGCTGCGCGGCCTCTGGAGCGACGGCGAGAACCCCGACCTCTTCTGGTTTGGCGGTAACGGCGACATGCGTGGCTACGATTACCAGTCGTTCGTCGGCAACCAGGGATTCTACGCGAATGCGGAGCTCAGGTTTCCGATCATCGACGCCGCCATTACCCCGATAGGATTTTTCGGCCCCCTTCGGGGTTTGTTCTTCGTGAACATGGGTGGCGCGCACTACATTGGCGAACCTTTCAAGCTGTTTTCGAGCGATCGCCGCATCTCGTCGCTCGGACTTCGTTGCGGCCCGGCTGGAACCTCTCTTTGTATCTCCGATGGATTCGGGCTTGCCGACGCCGTGGCGTCGTACGGCATCGGCCTGACGTTCAATTTCTTCGGGATGCCGATGAACGTCAACTGGTCGAAGCTCACCGACTTCGTCACCACCGCGGAAGGCTGGAAGACCGATTTTTGGATAGGCTTTAATTTTTGAGCGCGGCTTCGTTTCGGCCAACGGCTAACGGTGTACAGCATACGGCGTACGGCCGGAACCGACAGGGTGCAGGTCGACACAGGCGAGCCTTTCAACGGACGGCTCTGCACCAGCAGATTGTTTTGCGGAAGCGCCTGGAGTCGCATCGAGGCGCGGGCCTCGCCGAAAACGGATACGTTCAAACGAGCCCGTATATCGTATACCGTTAGCCGTATACCGTCCCTTGACGCGGAGGTGTCCGGGGGCTAAAATGCTCAGATCTACGCAGGTGTAACCGGAGGCAATGTTGTACGCAATCATCGAAACGGGCGGCAGGCAGGAAAAAGCGATGCCCGGTGAAAAACTCAAGGTCGAGAAGCTCGATGCTCAGGTGGGTGACACCATTCGCTTCGACAAAGTGATGCTCGTCAATCGTGACGGCAGCGTCGAGCTCGGAAAACCGTACGTCGACGGGGCCTCGGTAACCGCGACCGTGACGGAACAGGGGCGCGGTCGAAAGATACTCGTTTTCAAAAAGAAGCGTCGCAAGCAGTATCGTCGGACGCGCGGCCACCGGCAGTCCTATACGGCTGTCACGGTCGAAGCCATCGAAGGATAGCGGCTATGGCGCACAAAAAAGGTCAAGGAAGCTCTCGCAACGGCCGGGACAGCAACGCCCAGAGACTCGGCGTCAAGGCCTTCGCCGGCCAGGACGTGAACGGTGGTTGTATCTTGGTACGGCAACGTGGGACTCGGTTCAAGCCGGGCACGAACGTCGGCCGCGGCAAAGACGACACGCTGTTCGCGAAAGTGGGCGGGATCGTTCAGTTCCAGAATCGCGGGCAAAAAGGGCGGTTCATCCACGTCCATTCCGCGAGTGCCGGTTGACGCTTCCTATCGAGCCTCATCTCCTTCTCTGTAACCCCGGGTCGTTTTCCTCGCCGCAACCTCCCCGTCCATAATGTATCCATGTGGATCGACGAAGCGGTCCTCGAACTTCGAGCCGGCAAGGGCGGTGACGGTGTCATCAGCTTCCGGCGGGAGAAATTCGTTCCCCGCGGTGGTCCCGATGGTGGCAGAGGCGGGGACGGCGGTTCTATCTGGCTCGTAGCCCGCTCGGCTCAGAACACGCTCGCCGGCTATCGGTACCGTCCCAACTACCAGGCCGAGCGGGGCCGCAACGGTGAAGGCGCCCGGAAGACGGGCCGGACGGGAAAAGATTCCGAGTTGTCGGTACCGTTGGGAACGCTCGTCAAAGACGAGGAAACGGGTGAGATCCTCGGCGATCTGACCGAGGAGGGTCAAAGGCTTCTTACTGTTCGCGGTGGTCAAGGGGGGCGCGGCAACACCTCTTTCGCATCTGCGACGAACCGGGCGCCGCGGCAAAGGGAGAAGGGCTCAGCCGGCGAAGAACGGAAGATCCGGCTCGAGCTACGATTGCTCGCTGACGTCGGTCTCGTGGGTTTTCCGAACGCGGGCAAATCGACCTTTATCTCGCGGGTGAGCGCGGCGCGTCCCAAGATCGCGGATTATCCGTTCACGACGCTCGTTCCCCACTTGGGTGTTGTTGAAGTTTCTGAAGACGCGTCGTTCGTTTTGGCCGACGTGCCTGGATTGATCCCGGGGGCGAGCGAAGGCGCCGGACTAGGGGACCGTTTTCTCAAGCATCTGAGCCGCACCGCGTACCTCGTCTATTTCGTGGACGTCTCCGAAGGGTCAGGCCGGCCACCGGCGGAGGACTTGAAAGTGCTGCGCGGGGAGATAGAGGCTTATGGTGGCGGAATGGAGCAAAAGCCTGCCGCCGTGGGTGCGAACAAAGTCGACGCGCTCGAGGACGAATCCAGACTGAAATCGCTCCAGGCGGCGGCAGCGAGTCTTGGACTTCCGTGTTTCGCGGTGTCTGCCGCGACGGGCGATGGCTGCACCGAAATGGTTCGAGAGCTTTATCACCGGGTGACCGATGCGCGAGCCCCGGTGATATGAGCAAGATAGGAGTGCTCGGAGGGACGTTCGACCCACTTCATTACGGTCATCTGCGAGCGGCGGAAGTGGCGCGCGATGCGCTCTCACTCGATCGAGTTTTGTTTGTTCCCGCAGCCAACCCGCCTCACAAGCAGGGAGTCACGGTGACTGACGTGGGTGCTCGCGTCGACATGTTGGAGCTCGGGCTCGCTGGCGAAGCCGAGTTCGAGCTCTGTCGGGCGGAGATCGAAAGAGGCGGGCCGTCGTACACTATCGAAACTCTCGACGAGCTGAAGCGCCAAGAGCGGGGGGCCGAGCTCTGGTTCATTACCGGCAGCGACGCATTTTTGGAGATCCGCACGTGGAGAGATTGGGAGGCGCTGCTCACGCGTTACTCGTTCGCGGTGCACGAGCGCCCGGGTGTTGGCATCGATGCTGCCGCTGCCGTTGTCCCGGAATCCTATCGCGAGCGCGTCGTATTTCTAACACGGGAAATGCTCAATATTTCATCGACCGAGATCCGGCGTTTGGCGCGAGCCAAGCGATCGATCCGGTTTCTTGTTCCGCAAGCCGTTGACGACTACGTGCGTCGAAATCATCTCTATCAGTAAGGACCCGAGAAGTTGGACGAAAGCAAATTGAACGAAACCAAATTGACGCTGAGCTCACTCGAGCCGGGGCTTCGTGCCGCTGTCGAGGCGGCACAAGAAAAAAAGGCAGGGGACATCGTCGTGCTCGACCTGCGCGGGCTTGCGAGCTTTACCGACTATTTCGTGATCTGCACCGGCACGAGTCACCGCCAAATCGAGTCGGTTGCCGATGAAGTGGAGGCGTCGCTCCGGGCATTATCGCAAAGACCCACGCACAAGGAGGGCTACCCTCGGGGCGAATGGGTTCTCATGGACTACGTCGATTTTGTCGTCCATATCTTCACGCCTAAGAGCCGTGAATACTATGACCTCGAGCGCCTTTGGGGTGACGCGGAGAAGCTCGCTGTGGCAAGCTGATAACGAAAAATCACATCGGCGACCGGGTAATGGCGAAAGCAAAGATCGGGCAGGCGAAAACTCCAGCTGACGCGACGATCATCGCGCGAGATCCGCAGATGATCGAAGTGGTGAAGCTTCTGAAAAGGCTGGCGGGAACCTCCAGCAACGTCTTGCTCAGCGGCGAAAGCGGAACCGGCAAAGACGTCGCTGCGCACGCGCTTCACTTTTGGGGCGATCGGTCGTCGTTGCCGATGGTGAAAGTCGACTTGCCTAGTATTCCAGCGACTCTTCTCGAGAGCGAGCTTTTCGGCTACGAGCGAGGCGCGTTCACTGGCGCGGCCGCGACGAAGGCGGGCAAGTTGGAGCTTGCCGATCGGGGGACCGTGTTTCTCGATCAGATTGGGGAGCTTCCCCCGGTACTCCAGGCCAAACTTCTCAGGGTTGTTGAAGACCGCCGCTTCGAGCGTCTCGGTGGGACGGAGTCGCTCGAGCTCGAGGCGCGCATCGTGGCTTCGGCGAGCGCCGGTCTCGAGCAGGCGGTCGAACGTGAGCTGTTCCGACGAGACCTTTTTCACCGTTTGGGCGTTTTCTGGATTCGACTGCCGCCGCTTCGGGAACGAAAACGAGACATTGTCCCGCTCGCAGAACATTTTCTTGAGCGAGAAATCGAACGACGCGGCCGGGCGCCGTCGCGATTCGCGCCGAATGCTACCGAAGCTCTCGAGAACTATTCGTGGCCGGGCAACGTCCGGGAGCTCAAAGGTGCGATCGAGCACGGCGTTCTCATGGCCCGTGGGGACACTCTGGAGCGAGCTGACATCCCGGCCTACGTTCTGGACAGCTCCTCGGTTGCCTGGGGGTTTGCACGGGAGAAGAGGCCGTCGCTGGCCGATGTCGAGCGGAGCTACATCGAGCGCGTGCTGAAGGACGTTGGTGGGAACCAGACGAGGGCGGCCGAGATCTTGGGCATTAGCCGGAAGTCCTTGTGGCAGCGACGACGACGGTACGAGCTCGACTAAGGGCCCGCGCAAGAATGGGAACTTATTCTTGCGCGGACCATAAGACCGGGCGAAGGCGAGCCAACGAGCGTCAGCCAGAGTTGCTAAACTAGGGAACGCGATGCGAGTTCGGACGGTTCTCACGATACTCTTCGTTTTTGCATTCGTTTGGTTTGTCGTTTCGACCATTCGCTTGAACGAAGCGCTGGTGACGATTCAGTTCGCGTTCTTCCAGCCCATCGATCTCGAGCTGTGGATGGTCATGCTCGCGGCATTCGGCGTGGGCGCCGGAGTCATCTTGTTTTTCGACATCGCAGGTGGAGCTCGGAGGTTTGCCCGGGATCGCCGTCATCGCCTCCTCACCCGAGCGCACGAGGAAGTTGAGAGTTTGTATCTCGCCGGACTCGATGCGATGGCCAACGGTCACTTCGACAAAGCTCTGAATCGCTTCGAGAGCGTTCTCGAACGAGAACCGGATCATGAAAATGCTCTCGTCAAGAAGGGCGATAGCCTCTGCGCGCTAGCGCGATATCGAGAGGCCGCTGACACACTGGAGCGGGTGTCACGAGCGGCGCCCGAGAATCTGCAGGCGCTATACTCCTTGTCGGACGTCTACCTTGGCGCCGGCGCCGAGGAGCGTGCAAAACTCGCGCTCGAGCGCATTATTCAACTCGGGCCGGAAACGACGGTTTCAGCGCACCGCAAACTGCGCGACCTCCTCCTGCGTCAATCCAAGTGGGAGGAAGCGAACTCGTTGCAAAGCCGTCTGGTGGAGATGGTGACCGACCAGGAAGAACGTGAGCTCGAAAATGCTATCGCGAACGGTGTCTTGCTAGGTCTCGGTGTCGCGAAGATGGGTGCGGGTCAGGTCAAAGAGGCCATCCTGACGTTTCGCGCCATCCTCGACAACGATGAGAAGTTCGTTCCCGCGTACATTAGGCTTGGTGAAGCGTGCGCGCTTGACGACGACAGCGACGAAGCTGTGCGCGTCTGGCGCAGCGGCTACGAGGTCACGGACTCAACCGAGCCGCTCACAGCGCTGCAGAACTTCTACCTTCGCGCGGAGCAGCCGGAGGAGGCGATTGGCGTTTGGAAACAGGCGTTGGTGCTCTCGGACAACGAGGTTCCGCTGCGTTACTGCCTCGGGAAACTCCACTATCGCTTGTTCATGCTCGACGAAGCGCTTCGCGAGTTTCAGTTGATCGAGGACCGCGTGAGCGGCTTGCCGGCTTTGCATCTTTTCATCGCCCGCATTCTGGAGAGCAAGAACGACCACTCCGGCGCTCTCACGAAGACCAAGATGCTCGTGGCTGAAGTCGAGGGGCTGATGATGGACTACGCGTGCACCTCGTGCGGCTGGCGTGCACGCGAATGCACCGAGCGATGCGGACGCTGCGGGCAGTGGGGCACGATCGCATTGCACCTGCCCGCTGCCACAACCCCGGAACCGACCATTCTCCCTACCCCCACCTGGTCGACGCCGTAGCGACCGTTTCACCGCTGAAGGCGCGGGCGCTCCCGTCCCCGTTCCCGACTAAGATAATGTCCGCGGCTGATGTGAATCGGGCGCGTGCACGCAAGCGGGCGCGGGCACGAACAAACCTCTCCGTGGGCTCCATGCCCCCCGTCGTGAAAGAAAACCGCTTGTCGGGGAGGTTGAGTCTCTCAGATCTCGTCCCTTATCTTGTGGCGTTTCTCAGGCGGCTCTTGTCGACGGCGGGGTCGGCGGTTCACGGGGTGGGGGCGGTTATCGTTCCGGGAGAATGCCTTCTTTGCGGGGTGTTGCTCGCGTTTCCGCTTCGGGGGCCGTGCTGCGCTCGGTGCCTGGACCGTCTGCCTCGCATTGCGGCACCTTACTGCCCGCGGTGTGGGCTTCCTTACGATCGACGGGTGGCGGCCGGGGTGTGCGGGTCGTGCCGTCAAGGCCGCCCAGGTTTCCGGCGTGCTCGCGCCGCTTTTATCTACGAGGGCGACGTGCGGCAGCTGCTGCTTGCGTTGAAGTTCGGTGGACGGGAACGCATCGCGTCGTCCCTCGGAGCGCTCGCCGGGGAGATGTGGTGCCGTCCGGGCGGCCTCGAGGGGTACGCGGCCGTCGTTCCGGTGCCGCTGTCGCGGGAGCGTCGCCGGGAGCGGGGCTTCAATCAGGCGGAGCGCATCGCGAGGACGGTAGCAAAACAAGCCGGGCTGGGCGTGCGGAGACGGCTTCTCGTGAAGAGGAGGGATTCTCCGCCCCAGGCAGGTCTAACCGCGGTTTCTCGTCGGAGCAACGTTGCGGGCTCGTACCGCGCTTCGATCCCGACTGAGCTGCGAGGGCGGGATTTGCTTCTTGTCGACGACGTGCTGACCACCGGGGCTACGGCAGACGCTGCAGTGAAAGCTTTGCGACGGGCGGGTGCGGGGGCGGTGGACGTATTGACGCTGGCGCGGGTTCCTTGAAGCGGGAATTCGGGTACCGAACGGGTACGTTGTGCGCCGGCACGGAACGGGTGGTTAGCGGTCGTCGTGCTGGGATAGAATGGAAATCCGCTTGTTGGTTTGAGCCCAGCCCCACGAGGAGTTACAGGATGGTAATGAGGGTGCTCGTTTTGACTTTGGCGTCGCTCGTTGTTTCGGGGAGCATCGATACCGCCTATCCGTGGAGCCAGGAGGGCGTCCGCCTTTTTATGGAGAAAGCGATTAGGTCGCTGGACAAGCCCCTCAAGCAGTTTTACGAGGATCGTGAGGTGGAGCTCGTCGAGACCGCGAGCGACCCGTCGCTTTTTCCGCCGCGTCTGATCTTCGAGGTTGACCGCCTCGAACCCTTTCCGTTTGTCGATCTCCCTACAGATAGAGCGCGCGCGGTTCGCAAGTACGGGGAGGAGGCGATTGAGGAATCCGGGGACCTGCCGTGGCGTTTGATCGAAAGCTACAACGCACTGATTGAGGCTCATCGCCAGTCCGATTTCGAGGCGGTTCTGACGCACTCTGCTGAGATTGCGCACTATGTCGGGGCGATGTACGTGCCCGTCAATGTTTCCAAAGATGGAGATGGCGAGCCGACCGGACAGCACGGTTTGCGCGAGCGGTTCGATTCTCGTCTGCTCGAGGTGTACGCGACAAAGATCGACGTCGATACGCCCACTGCTTTTTTTCTCGATTATCCTGAAGACTACGCTGTGTCGATACCTCGAAGGAGCTACATCTGGGTCGACAACTTGTTGTACTTCGACTATCTCTCCCGCTTGGGGGTCAAAAGCTACGACCGTTTCTACTACGAGGGTATGTGGTTGCGTGCCGAGCCGCTGCTCGAGCAACTCTTGGGAGGGGCGGCACTCGACACCGGCAGCTTCTGGTATACCGCGTGGGTAGCTGCCCGAAGACCAGAATTGCCGAAAAAATGAGAAACGTGTTTTTCGGCGTCATGACGATTCGATTGTCAGCGTTGTTTGGAGTGTCTCGACGAACTTTCGGCCTGATTCACGGGCCGGGGTGCTGCCGGGCGGGATGGTCGAGCAGAGCGCGGGCGCGTTGTTCAGCGACCTTCTAAGGGCGAGTGTGTGCTGGCGGACGAGAAGGAGCGCGATAAGTTCTCCGAAATCGAGGAGCGCGAGCTCATCCAGCTTTGTCGAGGCAGCGGCCGCAACAAGGAGTTGGCGTGGGAGGAGATCGTTCGCCGTTTTCGGCGCCGGGTCTTTGGTATTGCCTACAAGTTCACCGGCAGGTACGAGGAGTCACAGGACTTGACGCAGGAGATCTTTCTCAGGGTGTTCAAGTCGCTTGACAAGTTCGATGCGAGCGCGGACTTCGGCACCTGGCTTTACTCGGTCAGCAGAAACCATTGCATCGATCACTACCGGAGTGGCCGCCGAGAAAGAGAGCTCCTCGTGCGGCACGAGCTTTCCCTGGAAGATTTTGCTTCCAAGCGCTTCGATCCTCATCGCGAAATTGAAGTGCAGGACAAACGCAAGCTCCTCCTTCAAGGTCTCTCCACACTGCCCGAAAAACTGCGGGAAGCGGTTATCTTGCGGGATATCCAGGAGCTGACCTACCAGGAGATCGTCGATAAGCTCGATCTTCCTGAGGGCACCGTCAAGAGTCGAATCAACCGCGGGCGTCTCGAGCTCGGACGCACGTTAACCGGCATCAAAAATCGCAACAAAACGTCGGGAGGGTCGACGGGGAAGGCGCAATGAATCTTCGAATCGAATCGCACGACGACATCAAGATCGTTCGGGTTGGGGAAGAGCGGCTCGTCTATGCCATGCTCAGCTCTTTCTTTTCTGAAGTGTCTGCGGTCATCGAGGGTGGGGCCAAGAAGCTCTTGATCGATTTGACCGAAGTCAACTACATCGACAGCGCTTCCGTCGGGTGTCTCATGGATATCCATCGGTCCATGGCCGAAGGGTCCGGCAAGATCAAGCTTGTCGGACTCCAGGAACGCGTCGAAACGATGGTGACCATGACGGGTCTTCACAATTTCATGGAGATCTTCCGTGACGAATCCACCGCCCTCGAGAGTTTTTGAGGAACGAGTCAGGTTGTGCATGAGGCGGAGCCGATGAATAAAGTCAAAATGTTGACGGGACACGAGGTCCCGCTCGACGGGGACTTGCTCTACATGTTGGAATCTCTCTATCGAGAGGTTTCGCTCAAACGCGAGCTCAAGGCGAGCTTCGACGACATGATGAACGAAATCGTGAATGTCGTCGATGGCATGGACGAAGAATCACGAAAGCAATACCTCGTCGAGAGCATATTCCTGAATACGGTCACCTATGAGAACGAGCGACTCAGTGCCTATATGAAAAAGCTCGCCAGCGACTCGGGAGATGGGAACACACCAAAACCCGCGAAACCTGAATAGCGCGGTGGTCGGCAACATCGCCACCGTGGTGTCACCGAGCTAGGAGGCAAGACCGCAATGTGGAGGCAATGGGTGGGAGCAGTCGTCGTGGCGAGTCTCGTCGCTCCGGGGGCGAGCGCCCTTCAGCGAAAGAGCAAGAGCGGTCCGGTTATGGAGATCGAGCCGGAAGATCACGATTTCGGCGGAGTCCAGCAAAACCAGAAGCTCGTCCACGAGTTCACGGTGAAGAACACCGGTACCGAAGATTTGGAGATACTGCGTATTGCGACGTCGTGCGGCTGCACCGCCGCTGTGTCGGCCGATCGAATCGTCAAACCGGGGGAGTCGACGACACTCGAGGTCATCCTGGAGACCCGCAAATACAAAGGCGTCATCCAGAAGAGCGTTTCCGTCGCGTCCAACGACCGCCAAGTCGTTCGCACGATCCGAATCCACGCCTTTGTGGAGGAGTGAGCTGCGTGGAGTTCGCCTCGTGCCCGAGCCCGATTTTTCTAGATTGACCCGCGAACTTCGTTCGACGGAAATGCCAAACCCTTGAGCGTATCTCTGATTAATGTGTTGCCGATCGCGCACAGGCACGGGCACGAGAAGCCTTTTGTGGGGCTCTGCGTTGCGGTGAAAGGCGAATGCTTCTAAGCGGGTTCCGCGACTTCGGCCGGCACGGCGCTTGCGGCCGGGGTGGGTTCGGTGACGAACTCCCAGCTTTGGGGTGTATCGAGGATGGATTCCACGAGTTTCGTGTGCAGTTCGTGGCCCGCGCGGGTCGCGACGACATGGGCTTTGATGGGGTTTCCCAACAAAACGAGGTCGCCCAGGAGGTCGAGTAGCTTGTGGCGTACGAACTCGTCCGGGAATCGAAGAGGATTGTTGAGAACACCCGTCTCACCGAGAACGACGGCATTGTCGAGCGAGCCACCGAGGGCGAGACCGCTCTGCCGCATCAACTCGACGTCTTTGAGGAAACCGAACGTGCGCGCAGGCGCGATCTCGTCGACGAAGCTGGTCTCATCGATCTCGGCCGAGTATTCCTGGTGGCGCAGAAGCGGGTGATCGAAATTGATCGTATAGCTCAGTCGCAGCGAGTCGCAAGGATACGCGGCCACCGAGCGCGCCCCGTCGCTGACCGAGATCGGGCTCGTCAGCTTGAGCACGGAGCGCACGGCGGTGAGGCTTCGAATGCCGGCCTCGTGGATGAGGTAGATGAACGGGGCAGCGCTTCCGTCCATGATCGGCACTTCAGGTCCGTCGAGCTCGACAATCACGTTGTCGACGCCGAGCGCGTGAAAAGCGGCGAGCAAATGCTCGACCGTCTCGACCCGGACACCCTCGCGCGCGAGACAAGTCGCATGGTTGATATGAGACAGGTGTCGGGCTGTAGCCGGGATCCTGAGTCCGTTTTGATCCAGCCTCACAAAAACGATCCCGCTGTCGGCTGGCGCCGGTTTGAGGGTCAAGGTAACCTTGCCTCCGGAATGGAGACCGATCCCGACGCAGCTCGTCGCTTCTTTGAGGGTGCTCTGTTTTTGCATACGTCTTGAGCGCATCCCGGTAGCTTTCTCCGGGCTACAGCATCGACGTCAAGCAACTATCGTGCCACGGAACGGATGAAGCGGCGCCTCGGTAAGTAGCTCCTAGCATGAACGTTAAGATTACCTCGCCCTGAGCCCCGGATCGAGTGTGTCGGATCCGAGACACCCGATCGAAAGAAGTTGTATCTTTTCTGCACTTCGGTCGGCGCCCCAGATTCTTTGTTTCTGGTAAGATAGGCCGTCCCATTCAGAGGAGATCGTTCGCCGTGCGATTCACGGGCAAGACAGCCCTGGTTACAGGCGCAGCTTCCGGCATTGGCCGGTCGGCGGCGCTAGCGCTCGCCGCGGAAGGCGCCAACGTTGCTTTGAACGATGTTCAGGGAGGGTCCCTACCCTCCGCCGAGATAGGTCGCGACCGAAGCTCGGAGCACCTGGCCGATGTTTCCGAGCCGTCATCTGTGGAGCGGATGGTGAACGACGTTTGGGATCGCTGGGGGCGACTCGACGTTGTCCTGGCGAACGCGGGGATCAATCGCGACGGATTCTTGGAACAGCTCACGAATGAGGATTGGGATGAGGTCGTCCGGGTGAACCTGGGTGGCGCGTTCTTCGTGTGCCGTGCTGCATTCCCGAAACTCACGGACGGGGGCTCTGTCGTCATCACTTCGTCCGTTTCGGCGCTTGGCAACCGCGGGCAGGCGAACTACGCGGCTTCGAAGGCGGGGTTGATGGGTCTCGCTCGTACGCTGGCACTCGAGGGAGCGGCCCGAGCCGTGCGGGTGAACGCTGTTGCTCCCGGTTTCACCGACACTCCGATGGTTCGCGCCATTCCCGACAAACTGCGGACCAAGCTCGTTGAGCGCGTACCTCTCGGTCGGATGGCGGCACCCTTGGAGATCGCGCGAGCGATGCTGTTCCTCGCGAGCAAGGAAGCAAGCTATATTACGGGTCAGGTTCTCTTTGTCGATGGGGGAGTGAGCGTCGGCCTCTGAGTGCGAGGGGGAGGCGAGGGGCGAGATGATCACTGAGGGACAAGCCGAGCAAGGACCAGCACAACCCGAGGTGAAGCCAGGCGAGCATATGGATTTTGGCACCTATCTTCAAAAGGGACTGCAGATCCTCCAGCTCGACGTCAAGACGATCCGGGATACTTCCAAGGATGAAGAAGCTTTGCTACCGGCGTTGTTGTTCTTTGCCGTTGCAGGTCTCGCGAATGGTGCGGGTCAGTTTAGTTTCCGGGTCATGATCGTCGGTCCGATTTTGGCGACGCTGCTCTCGTTCGTTATCGTCGGCCTGTTGAGCGTTCTCTCTCGACTCTTTGGCAGCACCGCGACCTTTCTCGAGCTCTACCGCCCGTTGGGACTCGCCGCGCCAGTGCAATGGGTACAAGCGGTGCCGTTCATCGGACCGTTTCTGGGATTCTTCGCGCTTATCTATCTCGCGGTCGTGGCGGCCTTGACCGTCGAAACGACGGGCGGAATCTCGCGTGCCAAAGCGGCGGCTGTTGTCGCGCTCCTCGTCGGGATTAGTCTGTTTCTGTTCCTCGTTTTCTTCGCGATGGTCGGCTCGCTCCTGTTGTTCCGCACTTTGTTCTCGTGACTCGTCGCGGTATTCGGCCATTGGCATCCGGCATTCGGCATCCGGCATCCGGCTGATGCTCGTTTGAGGGCAATCTCTTTTTTGCACGACGGCGCCTCGGTGAAGGACCGTATTGTTTCCCAAGGGCTAGTGTCCCGTCCCAGAAGTTCTGTACACAAATCTCGGGCCCTTTTGCGCGCTGGCTTCGTTGTGAGACATTATTGCAGTTCGGCCTTCGGCCTATCCCTCCCGCTCGACAGGCACGCTGCGGAAGGCGGGAAATATCCAGATATGCCATCGCATTCACGTCTCGCCAGCGCACAAAATGACCTCGAGCTTTATGCACAGAAGCATTGTGGAACTTACATTGGGTCCAAACGAGTACGTTAGCCGAATGCCGAATGCCGATAGCCGCAGCGATCGCGGCCAGAACCGAATGCCGACAACGCAATGCGGAAAACGAGTGCTTGCGTTCCGTTCGGGTTTTCTCTAGTTTAATAGCCAAAGCAAACTAGGAGGCATCGGCGCATTGGCGAACAAGCCAGCGAGAACGCGAACACCCAAAAAGAAGGCGCCCAAGAAGAAGGCGGCGTCAAAGTCAGGGGCAACCCGCCAGCAGCAACTTTCGTTCGATGACATCGGAGGATCCGGTGGGGGTGCCAGTCCTGGAGCTCCCGTCGGCGGTGGGGCGGACGGATCGGTAGTCGAGCTTCACGAGGCGGCGCAGACGCGCTACTTGAACTACGCGCTTTCGGTTATCACCTCGCGCGCGTTGCCCGACGTGCGGGACGGATTGAAGCCGGTGCAGCGGCGCATTCTGTTCACGATGTGGCAGCAACGGATTAACGCGGACGCAAAGTTTCGCAAATGCGCGAAAGTCGTTGGTGACGTCATGGGCTCGTACCATCCGCATGGCGACAGCGCGATCTATGATGCTCTCGTTCGTATCTCTCAACCTTTCGCGACCCGCCTTCCCACGGTCCAAGGTTCGGGCAACTTCGGTTCACTCGACGGGGATCCGCCTGCGGCGATGCGGTATACCGAATGCCGCCTGGCCCGCGCGTGCGACGAGATTCTTGGGGAGATCGGCCAGGGCACGGTTCACTTTCGAGCGAACTACGACGGTACGAAATTCGAGCCCGTCGTTCTTCCGACGAAAATCCCGCTGCTTCTCGTCAACGGTGCGACCGGCATTGCCGTGGGGATGGCGACGAACATCCCTCCACACAATCTCGACGAAGTCCTCACGGCTCTCGTGAGGATGCTCGATGCCCAGCTCGACGACAAAGAGCTTTCGACGCGTCAGTTGTGTCGTTTCATCAAAGGGCCGGATTTCCCGACGGGTGGGCAAATCCTCAACGACGCGGAAGAGCTGAAACAGATCTATGAAACCGGAAGCGGTACCGTGCGGGTGCGTGGGACCGTGGATTCGGGGGAGATGAAGCGCGGGACCAAAATTCTCCACATCACGTCGGTTCCGTACATGGTCAACAAAGCGCAGCTCGTTCAACGGATTGCCGACGTCGTGTTGTCGCGCAAGATGCCGCTTCTCATCGATGTGAAAGACGTCTCGACCGATGACGTGCGCATCGAGTTGAGCCTCAAAGCAGACGCCGACGAGCAGAAAGTCCTCGCGTATCTCTACAAGAACACGCCCCTGCAGACGAATTTCAGCGTCAACCTGACGTGTCTCGTTCCCACCGAAAATCCCGAAGCTGGACGCCCGGAGCGACTCGAGCTTCGAGAGATTCTCTGGCATTTCCTGCACTTTCGGATGGAGGTCGTCACCCGTCGCCTGGAGAACGAGCTCGAGCGGCTGCGCAGGCGCATCCACATCCTCGAGGGGCTCGAGACGGTTTTTGACGCACTCGACCAAATTCTGCGCATCGTGCGTCAATCCGAAGGCAAGCAAGACGCAGCCAAGAAAATCATGGCCAAGTTTCCGATCGACGCCGAGCAGACCGATGCGATTCTCGAGCTCAAGCTCTATCGTCTCGCGAAACTAGAGATCCTGATGGTGCGAAAGGAGCTGGCCGAGCGCAAGAAACGTGCGAGCGAGATCCGACGCCTCCTGAAAAACGAAGAGGCGCGCTGGAAGCTTGTTCGCAAGGAGCTCCTCGAAACCCAGAGACTCTACGGCAAGCCGGACGCTAGGCGCACGTTGATTGAGTCGGTGAAGGACGAGCCCGCGTTCACCTCGGATGATTTCATCGTCGCCGAAGACAACCACGTGCTGGTGACGAGTGACGGTTGGGTGAAACGTCAGCGAGAGATCAAAGATCCGGGAAAGACCCGGCTGCGCGAAGGCGATTCGGTCATGGCGTGTTTCGCAGGAAGTACGCGCGCGAGCTGTGGCTTCGTCTCGAACTTCGGCTACTTGTACACATCCCGCATCATCGATCTGCCCGCAACGACGGGGCACGGCGTACCGATTCAGAAATTCTTCAATCTCAAAGACGGCGAACGACTCGTGAGCGCGTTCAGCCTCGACCCTCGAATCGTCGGCAACGTTTTTGTGGATGAGAAAAACCCCGACTACGCACCCGACACGCACGCCATCGCGGTAGCGAGTGACGGGTATGCGATACGCTTCGGGCTCGAGCCGTTTCTAGATCCAAGCACGAAGAATGGGCGCCGCTTCATTCGGCTCGGCACGGATGCCGAGCTCATCGGCGTGGTTCCCATTCATGGCGATGAAACCGTGATCGTGGCGAGTGTGAAAGCACGAGCGCTTTTGTGCTCCATCGAAGAGGTTAACTATCTCGAAGGTTCCGGGCGGGGCACGATCCTGATCAAGCTCGCCAAAGGAGATCGCGTACTCGCGTTCATCGCCGCACGCAGCGGCGACGACAGGCTCACCGTGCTCACGAATCGCGGAGCCAAGAAGACGATCAGCACCACCAAATACGGGAAGACCTCACGTGCCGGTCGTGGGCGGGAGCTCCTCAAAAACGGCACTCTCGCCGGTGTCGAATGGCCGGAAGTGGCCGCGCCCGAAGATCTTGGCCAAGAGGGCGCTGCGGCGATGGATGTAGACCACTAGATCATGGCGACGTACACCGCGAAAGACATTACCGTTCTCCAGGGACTCGAGCCGGTCCGCAAACGTCCGGGGATGTACATAGGGGGCGTCTCGTCCCACGGCCTCCATCACTTGATCTGGGAGGTCCTCGACAACAGCGTCGACGAGGCCATGAACGGCTACGCCACCCAGATTCAAGTGCTGCTGCACAAGGACGGCTCGTCGATCACGATCACCGACGACGGCCGCGGTATTCCAATCGACCGGCACCCGCGTGTCAAAAAGCCCGCGCTCGAGGTCATCCTCACCACGCTCCACGCGGGAGGCAAGTTCGAAGGTCAAAACTACAAGACCGCGGGTGGTCTGCACGGTGTTGGGGCGTCGGTGGTCAACGCGCTGTCGTCGCAGCTGACCGCGACGGTGAAGCGAAACGGTTTCGTCTATGAAATGAAGTTCAAAGCGGGTAAGCCCGCGAGCCCGCTGCGCAAGAAAGGTCCCTGCAGGGGAACGGGCACTAGCATCACGTTCCACCCTGACCCGAAGATCTTCCCGAAGACACGTTTCAATCCAGCGACGATCCGCGACCGCCTCGAGACGACCAGCTATCTGCACAAGGGGCTTCGGATCACGTTCGTCGACGAGGCTGCTCAGCAGAAAGTCGTATTCGTTCACGAGGAGGGTATCTGTGCGTACCTGGGGCGCATTCTTCAGGAGCGCCGAGCGAAGCCGGTCCACGAAGCGCCTTTCATCCTCGAGCGCGAACAAGACGAGCTGGGAACGAGGCTCGAGCTCGTGGTGCAATGGACCGAGTCAACCGATGAGCACCTGAGAAGCTATGTCAACGGGATCCCGACCGCCTCGGGTGGATCCCACGAGAACGGTTTTCGCTCCGGGCTAGGCAAGGCAGTCAGAAACTTCGTCGAAACGCACAAGCTCGCCCCCAAAGGCGTCACGATTTCGTCGGACGATATTCGGGAAGGCGTCTTCGGTGTTCTGAGCGTTTTTATTCCCGACCCTCAGTTTCAAGGACAAACCAAAGACCGGCTGAACAATCCCGAGGTGCAGCAATATCTCGACGGCGCGGTTCGACCGGCGCTCGAGCATTGGCTCAACCTCAACCGCTCCACGGCGGAGGCGATCGTTGCCCGCATCATCCTCGCGGCACGAGCGCGGGAGGCGTCGCGCGCGGCGTCGGCGGCAGTAACGCGCAAGACCGCGACTCAGTCGCGGCTGATGCTTCCCGGAAAACTGAGCGACTGCACCGCGACACGCTCGGCGGAAACCGAGATCTTCATCGTCGAGGGCGACTCTGCCGGAGGCTCGGCCAAGCAAGGCCGCGACCGCGCGCGGCAGGCGGTGCTCCCCCTACGCGGCAAAGTCTTGAACACCGAGCAAGCTTCACTCGCCAAGGTGCTAGAGAACAAAGAGCTCGCCGATCTCGTTCAAGCTCTCGGCTGCGGGCTCGGAAAGAGCTTCGATCTAAAGAAACTGCGATACCAACGGGTCATCCTTCTGGCAGACGCGGACGCGGACGGTCATCACATCACGACATTGTTGTTGACGTTCATCTATCGCCACATGCCGGAGCTGATCCGTGCCGGCAACGTGTTCATCGCGCAGCCGCCCCTTTACCGGATCGACATCGGTAAGGAAACGTTCTGGGCTGCTGATGATGCGGCGCGCGAGCGTATTCTCAATAAGCAAGGCAAGGGCAAGAACGCGGAGATCACTCGATTCAAGGGGTTGGGCGAGATGATGCCCAAAGTCCTGTGGGAAACCACACTCAACCCCAAGACCCGTCGACTCTTGCGGGTGAGAATCGACAACGCCCTGCTCACAGATCGAGTGATTGCCGATCTGATGGGGAAAGATCCTTCGGCGCGGTTCAACTTCATCATGGAGCGCGCCGAGGAAGCCGAACAGCTCGACGTGTAGACCCGACGACGACATGCTCAGAAAGCGCCTCGTCGGTGTCTTGGTGCTTCTCGTCATCGCCGCCTCCCTGGCCTGGTTCGTCGATTTCGATGCGACTGAGCTCGGGACTGCGGCGCTGCGCCAAGCGAGCGCGTCCACGGGAATCCAGCTCGAAGCTTCGGACTACCGGCTCAATTTGCTGCGAGGTCTCGAGCTCGACAACATCGAGGCGAGCGCCCGTTTTCCCGGTGGCCGCTATGCGATCACGATGCCCGCGATGCGCTTCGAGCACCGCGTCGCCTCGCTTCTGAGCGGACGGCTGGAGCTCGAACGCGTGGTTCTTAGCCAGCCTCGCGTCTCGATCGTCACCGGTCTAGAGCCAGAGTCACCGTCGCCTTCACCCTCTCGAGCTCGCCGGCGCCGAGAGCGCACCGAGACACCGACGGTGGAGTTGAGTCCTTCACCCGTCGAGCTTCGGGTCCGTGAGCTCGAGCTCTCCGGTGCAGCGTTCTCGTACAACGACGAGGTGTCGCTAAGTGGCGTCGATGTCATGCTACGAAGCCCCACTCTCGCTTCGGGGGCCTTGACCCTTCTGCACGCCGTCACCGCCACCGGTGAGCTTTCGATTCAAGAGCTTTCATTTCCCACGACGACAGTCCAAAACATAGTTGCGACGATAGCGCTGTCGGGCGGGCAGCTCGATCTCATCGACGGCGCGTTCGAGACCGACCGCAGCGCGTTCCAAGCGAACGTTCACCTGGATTTCAATTCCATCCCCGTTCGTCATCGACTTTCACTGGCCGGCCATCTCGCCGGTGTCCCGGGTGAGGTGAGCTTCGAAGGAGAAGGCTTCGGCCTCGATGCCGCAAACCTGAAAGGCGAAGGCCGATGGATTGTACCTGCCGGCCGATTCGATGATGCCCCGCTGTGGAAGAATCTGGAGCTAACCGGCTCTGAGTACGAAACGAGCGAACTGTCGTTCCGCGTCGCGGAGGGACTGGTTATTCTCGATGGAGGTTGGATGCGAGGAACGGTGAGCCTCGATGGTGAGCTCGACCTGATCGTGAACGATTTCGAAGTCGGAGGCACTTGGGATGCTCCGGTCCGCCGCTAATGCTGCGGTTCGACTCGAAAGTCCCCTCCGTTCCCGTCCCCGTTCCCGTTCCCGTTCCCGTTCCCGACTAAGGATGCAGCGACGAGTTCATGCTTCGAGCGGTTTCCTCAATGTGCCAGCACTGAGAGCTCGCAGGACGCATGAACTCGTCGCAACAACTTCAGTCGGGAACGGGAACGGGAACGGGAACGGGAACGATTCAGGGAACGACAGCGTTCAATCCCGGCCAGTTTTCTCGAAACGCAGCGCGGCTATTTGCTCGGACAGTAACCCAAACAAGAACAGCACGGCGGCGCCGGTGATCAGCAGCACGGAAGTATTCGTTACGTGCACCTCGGTCGCGATCGTGTAGATCATGTAGCCAAATCCAATGAGGAAGAACACGAGGGAGATTGGGAAAAAGATCCGTAGCGGGCTGAATAGCGTGATCATCCGCAGGATGATCATCACGAAGCGCCAGCCTTCGCGCCACGGTCGCATCTTGCTCTTTTCGTTCCCGCCGCGCATTTGACCTTCGAAGGGCACGAAGCACACGCTGTAGCCCGCCTTGATGAATGCGAGCGTGCTCGTTGCCGGGTAGCTGAATCCGTTCGGCAGCAGATGCAAGAACTCACGAAACCGGCTCCGCTTCGCCGCTCGGAACCCGGACGTCAGGTCAGTGATCGTGAAATCCGAAAGCATCGAGGCGAACCGGTTGAGAGCGCTGTTGCCCAGGCCTCGTGACAGCGTCGCCTGGTTCTTGAACGAGCGAGCTCCCACGATGAGGTCATAGTCGCTCAGCTTGTCGGTCAGCTTGGAGATTTCCGATGGCGGGTGCTGTCCGTCGGCGTCCATGAGGAGGATGAATTCACCCTCGGCCGCGCGCACCGCCGATTTGACGGCGGCGCCGTTGCCTTTGTTGTATGGGTGGCGCACCACCTTCGCGCCGGCTTTTTCGGCCACGCCGGCTGTCCCGTCAAGAGATCCATCGTCCACGACGATGATTTCTTTCCATGGACCGAGGCCGCGGATCTCGGCAATCACGCCACCGATCGAGCTTTCTTCTTCGTAGGCAGGGATCAGAACGCTAGTGCGTTCGAACACCGTCATCGATGGGTTTCCTGGTGCTCACGTTCGCGGTCCCTGCGCTGCGCCTCTTCGTCCAGGCGATCTTCGAGAAGCCGCTGGCGATAGAGCGTCTCTTCGACCAGCCGACGCTGGGTCGCGAGGATGTCCATCGCCAGACCAATCAGGAAAATAATGACGCCGAGGACCAAGAGAACGCCGGCGAGGATAACGGACTGAACGTGTCCCTGGCCCTCGTTGAGGATCTCTCGGAAGTAGAGGTAGCGCAGCGAGAGACCCACCCCCGGAAGGATGACCGATGCGCTGACATAGCTGAAAAACTTCAGCGGCTCGTACATCGCATAGATACGCACAATCGTTGCGGCAGAGCGCTTGACGTAGTCCCAGTTGGAGCGGACCAGGCGGCTCGGCCGGGTCTTTCGGGCTTCGATGGGAACTTGCGTGATCGCGAGCCGCTTCTTACCGGCTTGGATGATGGATTCGAGCGTGTAGGTGTAGTCGGAGACCAAGTTCAAGCGTTGCGCGGCGTTTCGAGTGAAGGCGCGAAAGCCGCTCGTGGTGTCGTTGACGCTCGTCCCCGAGACTTGTCGAACCACCCAGCTGCCAAGGGTCTGCAGCTTTTTCTTGGTGAACGAAAAATGCTCCACGCTTGCGATCTGGCGGTCGCCGATCACCATGTCGGCCTCGCCACGCAATATAGGAGCGACGAGCGCCGGGATGGACGAGCCGGGGTACTGATTGTCCGAATCGGTGTTGACGATGATATCGGCGCCGAGCCGGAGCGCCGCGTCGATTCCTGACTTGAACGTCGCGGCGAGACCTCGGCTTCGAGTCGATCGCACGACGTGATCGACGCCGTGCTGCCGGGCGATCTCCGCGGACCCATCGGTGGAGCCGTCGTCGATTAGAAGGACTTCGATAGTGTCGATACCGTCGATATGTCGCGGTATCTCGGCGAGCGTCGCGGGAAGCTGGTCGGCTTCGTCGAGACAAGGGATCTGAACGATGAGCTTCATGAGTTTGAAGAGCTCAACGCAAAGGCGCGAAGGCGCAAAGACGTGGAGAAAGAGCCTATGGCCGAACCCAATTGGGTGTTCTTGGCGTCTTTGCGCCTTGGCGTCTTTGCGTTAGAAAAAGCGTTAGACATTGAAACGAAAGTAAACCACATCTGCCTCGTTAATGGGGTAGTCTTTCCCCTCGAGTCGAAGTGAGCCCTTGTCGCGACAAGCGTTCCACGAGCCAGCGCTGACGAGCACGTCGTAGTTGACGACCTCGGCGCGGATGAAGCCCCGCTCCATATCGCTGTGGATCGTCCCCGCTGCTTTCGCTGCTTTTGTATTGCGCGGGATGAGCCAAGCGCGTGACTCGGTATCGCCGGCGGTGTAGAAAGTGATCACCTGAAGCAGCTCGAACGCCGCACGGACGATGCGCTCGACCATGCCTTCACTCAGCCCGAGATCTTCTCGGAACGTTCTCGCATCTTCGGGCGACAGCTCCGCGATCTCGGCTTCGATTCGGGCGGAGACGTAGGTCAGGCGGAAATCCGGCGCGCTCGCCCAATCTTCAAGGCTCAGTTTTTCGGTGAGCCCGGTGTCGGATGCCTGAGCTTCGTCCACGTTGACCACCGCCAACATGGGTTTCGCGGTCAGAAGCGCGTAGCCTTTCAGCCGGTCGCGATCCTCGACAGAGAACACGGATCGCAGCGGCTTGCCTTCTGCCAGCGCCTCTTGGGCTTGGCCCAAGAGCTCGAGCTCGCGCGGATCGACTTTATTGCCCTTCTTCGAATCGGACACCATGCGGTCGTGGCGTTTTTCGACCACTGCGAGGTCCGCGATCGTGAGCTCGAGCTCCATGACCTCGATATCCCGCGCCGCATCGACACTCCCTTCAGGGTGTGCGACCGAGGGTTCCTCGAATGCGCGCACGACGTGAACGAGCACGTCGACGTTGCGTAGGTTGCCGAGGTCCAGCTTGTCCGTTGAGCGTGCCGATGCGGCAACATGTGCGACCGTTCCATCAAGCTGCCGCGCCAACTCAAGACCAATGCCGGAGCTCGCACCCGTTATCCAGACCGTGTTCCAGTTGACATCAAACGGTGCCATCGGAATTAGCTAGATTCGGACGAGAGGCTGAAGCAGGCGGCTGAAGAACCCCTTGAACCGTGTCGGCGCTTCCGTTGCGACAAGGCAGATGCACGGTTCTCCCGGCTCAACCTTCGGCTGATGCTCGATATGCTCGTCCAGGTCGGCGATATCGCCTCGACCAAACAGGCCCAACTGATCGCGGTAGGCGCCGGAGAGGACGAGCGTCATTTCCGAGCCGCCATGGCCATGCTCTGGAACTGCCTTTCCCGGCGCGATATGCAACATGTAAAGCGACGTCGTCGTCGATGAGGACAGGTTGAGATTGTGCTTGCGCACTCCCGGCGCAATGGTCTTCCAGGACACGGCGTCGAGTGAGGGGCCTATGAACCGCTGCAATGGTGCGGGTACGTCGCTACGCTGATCCGCTTTACGGGTTCGTTCCGGCACCGCAACCGAGATCGTGTCACCGCCTTCGTCAAGCTTCCGCATCAGCCGATCGAACGCGCCGACCGACAAATTTGCGGTATCGCCTGCTTCCAGAAATCTTCCGCCAATCTCTTCGGCTGTGCGCACAGCGCGCCTGCATTCGTCGCACATGGCGAGATGAGCCGCGACGATGACCGAAAAGGCCTCGTCGAGATCGCCGCTTGCGTAGCGCAGGAGCGTGGCGTCATCGAGATGATGGTGCACCTTCACTTCACATCCTCCAGTTCAGCTCTCAATTTCGCATAAGCCAGCCGCATCCGGGACTTCACGGTGCC
>CAMYKY010000024.1 GCA_947259165.1 uncultured Acidobacteriota bacterium
CGGCCTACGGTGCAGGTGAGGCTTGCGAGGATCGGGGTCACCGTGTTCGACAGCGGGACGTCGGAGCTGATGAGGCCCTCGTCGGCGAAGCGGTCCAGACCGCCGTGTCCGATGTAGTTGGCGTAGCCGACACCGCGTTCGAGTCGGTCGAAGATAGCGGCGCGGGCTTCTGGGCCCGTGAGTGCGCCGACGTAGACCTGATGGGTGGTGGTGCCGTCGGGAACGAGAACGCGTATGGCCTTGCTGTCGGCAGAGAAATCACCGGCGACGTCCGGGTTATCCGCGAAAAAGAGGGCTTCCCCGAGTCTGGACCCATGTTGCGGTCGTGGCGTCCCAGCGGAAGACATAGAATCCCAGACTTCCAACTTCGGAGCCGGTGACCCACTCGACGACGACCTGCCCCGCATCCTCGTACGCGTCGAAATGCATGACGGTGATGAGCGTGGCGCTGATGTTGAAACCGAAATCGTTCCCGGGCGAGTTCGCTCCCGCGAGCGCGATCGGCTGAACGGCGGCGGTCGCCACCTGGGTCGTTTGGAACGAGCTCGCGAGAAAAGTGCCGGCCACGTCGACGGCCACGATGAAGTTTCCGTCGGGCAGGTTGTCGAAAACGTAGTTCCCGGTGGCGTCCAAAAGAAGGAAGCCGATTTGAGGATCGCCGACATCGAGCACACCATCGCCATCGAGATCCCGATACAAAAAGACCGAGACGTCGCGAACGCCGTTGTCGAGACCGTCCAGGATTCCGTTGCCGTCGATATCGAAAAAGGTGGTGCCGCTGATCCAGTTCGACCCCGCGGCCTGATAACCGAAATCGCCCGTGAAATTCGTGCTCCCCGCAGCGAGGGTAATGGCGTACTCGTTGGCCTGGCTGTTGTTGTCCACACCCGGCGTTCCGCTCGTAAGAACAAATCCTGCTGTCACGCGACCGGTATCGGTGACGTTCACGAGATAGTCGGCGCCGGGCAGTCCGTTGAATTGGTAGATTCCCGCGACGTCGCTAACGGTGGTGCGCACGAGATTGTCGACTCCCGGGTCGAGCGAGCCGTTGCCGTTGAGGGAATCCATTCGCGGGGTTCGCGTCACCCCATATCTCGGTCGTCGGGCCCGTCGGTGGGGTAGCGGTGAGGTCCGGGTCGTAGCCGAATAGGTTGAGGAGCGTAACTAGTTGTTATGAAGAGATTTGGACGGTGGTCGTAAGGCGGCGTGAAGGCTTCGATCGGTCCGTTCCACTTGGGTACGGGTCGGTGGGTGACAGTGGTTCATACAGGTCGAGGGGAAACTCCTACGTGAGCTTAGTTCGATCTCTCGACGAACGTCTTGCCGTAGTGGTCCAGGAGGCGGTTGTAGGCCTCGGCCGCGGCGCCGTTGCCCCAGTCGTAGATGGTGAAGACACCCATCCCCATCCCCGCGGGGCTGGTCTCGCCGCCGTGCCCGTAGTTCTCCATGGTGAAACCGTAGTCTTCCGGCCCGAAAAACGGGTGGCGCTTCTCCCATTGTCGTTGGGTACGTGGATTCTCGGGGCTGTACATCATGACGAACGACGCCCGCATCGCGGCGAGCCCGCGCTGGGTGTACTCGTCGACGTCCCCGAGCTCCTGCCCGTAGCGAAGAATGGTCTCGGAGAACAAGCTTTCGCGCGAATCGTTCCACTCTCCGTCGCCGTTCATCACGCCAAAGCCACCGAGCACGTTCACGTACATGTAGGGCGGCTGCCAAGAAGCCTGAGTCATGAGTAGCTCGTCGACGACTCGTTGTCCGAGCTCGAGATAGCGGCGCTCATCGGTGGCTCGGTAGCTCTCGAGAAGCGCCTCGGCGGTCCAGAACATCGAGAAGTTGTTCTGTTTGTACATGTCGTTGCGATCGACCTTGCGGCCGATGAGGGTTCCCGACCCGTAGTCCGAGCACGACCAGTATGTCTCGAAGTCTTCCCATCGACCGAACGGCACCACATGAGCCATTACGGCGTTCATTGCCTGGAGCGCGGCGTCACGAAAGCGTTGGTTCCCGGTCATCTCGGAGAGTTTCAACAGAAACGTCACCGACATTGACGTCTCCGGAGAATCGTTCAGCAGCTCGAGGGGCGTCAACGTCGCTTTGTCGAGCCAGGCGGGAAAGAAGCCGCGAGCGTCTTGAAGCGCTACGAGGCCGTCGCCGTAGGCTGATGCGTAGTCGACGAGACGCGCGTCTTTCTCGAGCTCCTCGTACCATCGCAACATGAGAAGGCTCGTGAAGCTCATGTCGAGCACGTGATAGGGCGCGATCGAGACGTCGGATTTGCTGGGTTCGCCGGCTGGTCGGTTCACCGGATTCCGATCGGAGTTGCCCCAAAACGCGGTTTGCCAGCCTTTCGAGCGGTTGTTGCCGCCGACGGTCTCCATTTCCGTCGCGATCACGGCCGGAAAAAATCCCGATCGCTGCGGTGCCGACAACGCGAGCTCCTTGGTGAGGAGGGCTTTTTGTAGAAGCGCGTCGTTTCCGGTGCGACGGGCGTACCGATAGAGACCCGACGCCGAGCGTAGCGAGCTGAACCAAGCCTGGTTCCAGATCGAGCGGAATTCTCTCTCGTTGACCTCTCCAGGAAAGTTGGGACTCTGCGTCTCGTTGACGATGAACACCGGCGCGCCGACGCGCTTGCCGTCGAGCTCGAATTCCTGCCAAACGGCGTCACGCCATCCGTCGAAGGCCCAGCGATACGTGTGCTCGACGTACGGCATAAGATCCGGAGGCAACGGGTCCCCAGACTCGAAGCGGGCGCGGCCCCAACGCTCCCACATCAATGCGAGCGCGTCGCGAAACGGGTTCGCAACGTCCGCTGCGTCCGACGATGTCATCAAGTAAAAGCCGATCTGTAACGAGCCCTTCGGGTAGCGCGCGCCCGGTGCTCGAACATAGAGCACGTGCTCGCGCACATCGTATTCGCTCATGCCGAGGGTAAGCTCGTCGCGACCGGCGTCGAGATCCAGGTACCAGCGCGTCGCGGTGCCTTCGAGCAAGAGATCGAGGTCGGGAATGAGACGGAGAACTTTGTCTCCGGAAGCGAAAATCAAAGCCGGAGATCGAAAATCGTGTTGATCGATGATGTGCTCATCAGTCGGTGTCAGATGCGAGGCCCAGCGGAACGTGGGCTCGAACGCTGGACGGACGATGAGCCGCCAGTCGTCTTGCTCCACGGGCGTATCGAGCTCGAACGTCAGGCGAAACCTCAAAAGACCCGGCGCGATTTCCTCGATGGTGGTCGACGACTCGGCGCCACCGAGAGCCCCTGCTTCGATCGATCGAACATAGCTCGAAAGAGCGGGCGGAATTCGTATAGACTCGGCCGCGGCAGGAGCGGCGAGAGCGACGAGGATCAGCCAGGCGGCGCGCTGCATGGCTGGAGACTAGCATAATGAGACTGTACCGTACCGACAACGCGACACTCCTCGAGCGTGAGGGGCAATGGCTCGAGTCCTCCTCGTTTTCGATCGACGAGCTGTTCCGTGGGAACCTTGCTGCGGATTGGACGGATCGATTCACACCGGCGGCGGCGGTCGTTGGCCTCGAGACCTCTCTACCACCGATCGAAAGCCAGGAAGTTTGGGCCGCCGGCGTGACCTACTTCCGAAGCCGAGAGGCGCGCATGGAAGAGTCGGACAAAGAGGCGGACGTTTACGACCGCGTCTACACAGCCGAACGGCCAGAGCTGTTCTTCAAATCGACACCGCATCGTGTGGTCGGACACGGGGAACCGGTGGTCATCCGGACAGACTCAACCTGGGATGTGCCCGAACCGGAGTTGGCGCTCGCGATCGATTGTAGCGGGCACATTTTCGGCTACACGATTGGCAACGACATGAGCTCTCGCAGCATCGAGGGCGAAAATCCGCTCTATCTGCCCCAGGCAAAGATATACGATGGAAGCTGTGCGCTCGGGCCGTGTCTCTACCTCTCGGAAGAGCCTCTGCCGCCGTCGACTGAGATCTCGATTCGCATCACGAGAGACGGTACCACGATGCTCGATGGCCAGACGTCGCTCGCCGCGTTGAAACGGCAACCCGAGGAGCTAGTGAGCTACCTTTTCCGGGAAAACTCTTTCCCGGCGGGTTGCTACCTGCTGACCGGGACTGGAATCGTCCCGGGTGCCGAGTTCACTCTAAACAGCGGCGACGTGGTCACCATCACCATCGAGCCCATCGGTACTTTGGAGAACACGGTGCGGTAGTTCCACTTCCACCACGGAGGCACGGAGGCACGGAGGACACGAAGGGGTCACGGAGAGTTCCCGTCCCCGGGCACGTTAGGGAGCTTTCGAGCCGTCGGTCGTTTCAGAGCTCTCGTATCCAGATGTTGCGGTAGCTCACGGGATTCGTGTGGTCCTGCAGCATCAGAGGCAGCTTGGCGTTGTGGGCCTCGTATTCTGGCTCCCCGATGAACACCGTCGGGCCTTCAACGGTGACGTGGTTCTGGATGAGCACGCCGTTGTGCAGGACGGTGAATGTGGCCGGCTGCGATAGCGTTCCGTCGTCACGAAAAATGGGGGCCATGAAGACGATGTCGTAGCTTTGCCACTCTCCCGGAGGGCGTGACGCATTCACGAGCGGGATGTGCTGCTTGTAGATCGACCCCGCCTGACCGTTCGGATAGGTCGTGTTCTCGTAGGAATCTAGGACCTGGAGCTCGTAGCGCTCCATGAGGAACACACCGCTGTTGCCTCGTCCTTGACCCTCGCCCTCGATGAGCGTGGGCGTTCTCCACTCGATGTGGAGTTGGACGTCGCCGAACGCGCGTTTTGTGACGAGATTCCCGGTGCCCGGGGTGATGGTCACCGCGCCATTTTCGAGGATCCAGTCCCCGGTCCACTCGGAGAGGTCCGCGCCGTCAAAAAGCACGATGGCGTCCGATGGAGCACGCTCTTCTGATGCTTCGACAATCTTGGGAACGGGCTCCCACACTTCGGTCAGCGTTGGATCTCCCTGAGTTTGGCTCACTACGATACCCATCACTCCTAGCGCTAACAATGGCAACATTATTATGGCTCTCACGGACGACCTCTCAATCTGCAACGAACTCGGGGCGCCGCCCCATACCGATCGTTTTTGCCAACATGGATCGAAATAATGGAATCTTGACTGCGAGTCCCACGGGCCAGGGCAAAGTGAACTCCTCGTTGTCGAGCGCGCGTCGAATGAGCTGCTTTTGCAAGCCGAGGACGACCCCCGCGGGACTGCCCCGACGATGCAGCAGTCGATGTTCTCCGCTACGGCCACAACCAGGCCTCGTCCTGCATCGCCTTTTGGTCGGCGACGTACGGAACGAGGTATCGACCCGGCCCGAGCCGTATTTTGTTCATTGCCTCACGCACTGCCTCTTCGTCCGGAAGACGTTTCCAGTCCGAGGAGGGTAACATAGCGATCGAAACAAAGCGGCGGGGAGGACTGGCAACATGAAACGAAAGCTTCGTATGGGGATGGTGGGGGGAGGTCGGGGCGCGTTCATCGGCTCTGTGCATCGGATTGCCGCCGGTCTCGACGGGACGATCGAGCTCGTGTGTGGCGCGTTCAGCTCGGACCCGGAACGCTCCCGCGCCTCCGGGGCGGATCTTCTTCTCCCCGAAAACCGCGTCTACGGCGACTACCGCGAGATGTTCGAGCGCGAAGCCGCCCTCCCAGCGGATGAGAAGATGGACTTTGTCGCGATCGTGACCCCCAACGACCAACACTACCGGCCGTCGAAGCTCGCACTCGAGGCCGGCTTTCCGGTGATGTGCGACAAGCCGCTGTGTTTGGATATGGAACAAGCCAAGGACCTCGAGGCGACGGTGGAGACAACCGGCCTCTTGTTCGGTCTCACCCACAACTACACGGGCTATCCGATGGTGAAAGAGGCGCGCCAACGGGTTCGCGCCGGCGAGCTCGGCAAGATCCGTCGGGTGGTCGCGGAGTACCCGCAAGGCTGGCTCGCGACACGTCTGGAATCCACGGGACAAAAACAGGCCACCTGGCGCGCCGATCCAAAGCGATCGGGTGCGACTTGCTGTGTCGGGGATATCGGCACCCATGCAGCCAATCTCACCGAGTACGTTACCGGGCTTCCGATCGAAGAAATCTCTGCGGAGCTTTCGACGTTCGTCGACGGCCGGCTTCTCGACGATGACGCGAGCGTGTTGTTGCGCCTCGGGGAAGGTGCGCGCGGCGTGTTGTGGGCGAGCCAGATTGCCATCGACGAAGAGAACGGTCTCAACCTCCGGGTCTACGGGGAGAAGGGGAGTCTCGAGTGGCATCAGGAAGAGCCGAACACGCTCTTGTTGAAGTGGCCCGACCGGCCGCGCGAGCTCGTGCGCACCGGCGGCAACTACGCTCGGCTGTCACCCGAGGCTCTCGGTGCGACTCGGCTCCCCGCCGGCCACCCCGAGGGCTATCTCGAGGGATTCGCGAACCTGTACCGGAGCTTCGCCGCGGCGCTTGTCGACGGCGGCGAGCCCGATTGCCCCACGGTTCATGACGGCGTCCGCGGGATGGCGTTCATCGAGGCGACCGTGTCGAGTTCGAACGAGAACGCCAAGTGGACTAAAATTCGTGCATGACCAGACCCGTCACGATTTTCACAGGGCAATGGGCGGACCTCACCTGCGAGGACATGTGCAAGCTGACGCATCAGCTCGGCTACGACGGCATCGAGCTCGCGTGCTGGGGCGACCACTTCGAAGTCGACAAGGCATCTGACGACCCCAGCTACGTGTCGGCCAAGCGAGACCTGCTGGCCCAGTATGAGCTGAAGGCGTTCGCGATCTCGACGCACCTCGTCGGTCAAGCCGTGTGCGACAACATCGATGAGCGGCACAAGTCGATCCTTCCCGACTACATCTGGGGTGACGGCGATCCCGAGGGTGTGCGCGGGCGTGCCGCCGAGGAGATGACCCGCACCGGACACGTCGCCAAAGACTTCGGCGTCGATACCGTCGTCGGGTTTACCGGGAGCTCGGTGTGGCCGCTGCTGTATGCGTTTCCGCCTACGCCGCAGAAAATGATTGACGATGGCTTCAAGGACTTCGCGAAGCGATGGACACCGATTCTCGACGAGTATCAAAAGCTCGGTGTTCGCTTCGCGCTCGAGGTGCACCCGACCGAGATCGCGTTCGACGTCGTGACCGCCGAGCGAGCGCTCGAAGCGCTCGACCAGCACCCGGCGTTCGGGTTCAACTTCGACCCGAGCCACTTCGGCTATCAAGGCGTCGACTACATCGATTTCATTCACCGATTTGCCGATCGCATCTGGAACGTTCACATCAAGGATGTCTCGTGGCGCAATACTCCGGGTCCATCAGGAACCTTTGGCGGCCACCTCGATTTCGGCGACCGCCGGCGCCAGTGGGATTTTCGCTCGCCAGGCCGTGGCGACATCGACTTTCAAGCCATTATTCGCGCGCTGAACGCAATCCACTATGTTGGGCCGCTGTCGGTTGAGTGGGAAGACAACGGTATGGACCGCATCCACGGCGCCCGTGAAGCGTGCGAGTTCGTCAAACGGGTCGACTTCGACTTGCCGTCCGCGGGCTCGTTCGACGACGCTTTTGCCAGGTAAAGCTGCGGTAGAATTTCCGACCGTGCGCACGAGGCAAGGGCCGTCAGCCAGGACACTCGTCGATGAGCTCGTGAAGCAAAAGGTCTCGAACGTCGTGGGTATCCCGGACAACTCGTCGGCAGCACTTTTTCGTGTCCTCGAAGCGGACTCGAAGATCGAGGTGTTGACGGTCACCCGTGAAGGGGAGGCGTTCGCGGTCGCGTCCGGGCTTTGGCTCGGGGGCCGTGCTCCGGTCGTTCTCATCCAGAACACGGGTCTGTTGGAGAGCGGTGACAGTTTGAGGGGGACCGCGGTCCGGATGGGTATACCGCTGCTGTGCCTCGTCACCTATCGCGGCTACGCGAAGCTGCCGTCGCAGGAGAGCGACGAGATTATGACCCGCGCGGACGTTGACTCGGTGGCGGTCGTGACCGAACCGACGCTCGACGCTTGGCGTGTCCCCTACGAGCTCTACCGCTCTGACGCGGATATTGGCAGGGTGCAACAGGCCTTTCACCAGGCGAGCGAGCTGGCGCGACCCGTCGCGCTGCTTTTGACGGAGGCGCTTTGTTGACGAAGCAGGAGTTTCTCGGAGCGCTCGCTCGTGCGCGGACCGACGAGGTCGTCATCACTAGCATGGGCGTCGTGCGACCCTGGGGTCGGTTGTCCGACAGCGTTCTCGATTTCGCATCTGCCGACAGCGCGATGGGACACACTGCCGATCTCGCACTCGGCGTCGCTATGGCGCAACCGTTGCGCCGCGTCGTGTGCCTCAACGGCGATGGCAGTATGCTCATGTCATTGGGAACGCTCGTGACCATCATCGAGTCTGGCGTCGACAACTTGATCCTGTTCGTCATCGCGAACAAAACTTACGAGATTACCGGGAACCAGCGCGTGCCGGGTGCGAGGGCGGTCGACTTTGAGGGCCTCGCGCGCGCGGCCGGCTTCGCCAGTGCCCATCACTTCGACCAGGCGAGCGCGTACGAATCGGCGCTCGAAGATATCCTTCGTGATGAGGGTCCCACCTTCGTGAGCGTGGCGGTCGCTCCGGAATCGGAGGGCCCGATCTCTCGCAGTGCCTCCGAACCTGCACGGTACCTGCAAACATCGCTCTACGATGGGTCGCGCCGTTTTCGAGAGGCGCTCACTGACAAAGGAGTTGTATGAGCTCGAACGACCTCATGTCCGGCGTGCTAGCGCCGGTCGTCACCCCCTTCGCCCCCGACCTCACACCCGACGCCCAACGCTACGCGAAACACTGTCGTTGGCTACAAGATCAAAACTGCGGTCTGGCCGTGTTCGGAACCAACAGCGAGGCCAACTCGCTGTCTGTCGGCGAGCGAATGCAGCTCCTCGACATGCTGATCGACAACGGCTTGGATCCGAAACGGATGATGCCCGGGACCGGGTGCTGCTCGATCGTGGACTCGGTGACCCTGACCCAACACGCGCTCGCCCACGGTGTCGGCGGTGTCTTGATGCTGCCGCCGTTTTACTACAAGGACGTGAGCGACGAGGGGCTCTACCGGACGTTCGCAGAGATCATCGAGCGTGTGGGTGACGATGGCCTGCGTATTTATCTGTACCACTTCCCGCAGATGTCCCAGGTGCCGCTGGGTATCGAGCTCGTCGGTCGCCTTCGCGAGGCGTTTCCCGGCATCGTCGTCGGCATGAAGGACAGCTCTGGCGATCGAGGGAACCTGGAAGCGGTACTCTCCGCTTTTCCGGGGTTCGGCTACTTTGCGGGCAACGAAACGCTGCTGCTCGCCAACATGCGCGCCGGCGGCGTCGGTTGCATCTCGGCGACGGCCAACGTCAATCCCAAGGCGATCGATGGTCTATTCCAGAACTGGCAAGCCGACAACGCCGACTCGCTACAGTCGTCCCTGAACGAGACGCGTGCGGCCGTGCAGCAGTTTCCGCTCGTGCCCGCGCTCAAGAAGATCATCTCTCACTACGCCGCCGATGGGGAGTGGAACAGGCTACGGCCGCCTCTAGTAGAGTTGGCAGAGGCTGACGGCAACAAGCTCATCGCGGAGCTCGACGCGATCGGATTCGAGATGCAAGGGATACGTGGTTGACATCGTCCACACCATCGAGCCCGCTGCGAGCGGGCGGGCGAAGTGCCGCGGCTGTGGCGAGAAAATAGCGAAGGATGAGCTGAGGCTCGGCGCGCGTCTGCTGAATCCCTTCGTCGAGGGCGAGCTCACGTTGTGGTTTCACCTGACGTGCGGCGCTTTCAAACGCCCACAGCCCTATCTCGAGGCGGCCGCGTCCACCACGGAGACCATCGGCAACGCTGAGTGGCTCGAGGTCGAGGCCAGGCGAAGCCTCGAGCACGAGCGCCTGCCGCGTCTGAGCGGCGCCGACCATGCACCCACCGGCAGGGCGCGCTGCCGTCATTGCAAGGAGCTGGTCGAAAAAGGCGCCTGGCGCATCTCGATCGTCTACTACGACGAAGTCGAAGGCCGGTTCAGTCCCTCGGGCTACATCCACCCGAAATGTGCCAAAAAGTACTTCGGCACCAACGACGTCGTCGACCGGATCGAGCACTTTTCGCCGTCGCTCGAGCCGAGCGAGCTCGACGAGATCCGGGCGGAGCTAGAGTCCTAGCTCGTAGAAGGGTTTCTCAGGGAGTGGGGGCCATCAGCTCGATGGGTCCGCTCAACGAGGCTCGCCAGTCGTTTTCGAGCTCGTCCGTGAAATGGGTGTCGTGCTCCCGGGCGGCGGCGATGAGGGCGTTGAGCCAAACGGTGAACATATCGTGGGTGACGCCGATGTTCCGGTGGAATTCCGCCAATCGCTCGAGCTCGTCATGCGCCGGTCCTTGGGTAGTGCCCGCGGCCACCAGCATGCCATAGAGAGAATCTTTTAACATTCGTTTCTGTCGCTCGAAGTCCGTGCCGCGAAACAGCTCGCCCACCTTGGGCGAGGCCGCGGTGAACAGCTCGTAAAAGCGGTCGACGAACGTCCCGCACTCGATGCAGCGTCCGAGGCTGTCGCGCGTTCGCTGAATGGTGTCGTGATCGGCGTTGGCGTTTTCGGTCATGCCCTCGATTGTAAGCCGAGCCTCCGTAGGAGCGCCATCGAAAGACTCTATCTGGTTGACGGTTTGCCCTAGCGATCGCGGCCGAGCCACCACGTCATCGTTTTCGTCACGAGCTCGCTCGCGTCTTGTTGGACGAAGTGTCCGGCGCCGGGAACGGTGACGAGGGTGAGATCTTTTTCGAGCCATTCCCAGGTGTCGTTGAGCGCTCCTGGTAGAAGCGCCTGATCGTCGAGGCCGTGGAACATGAGCACCGGCATCGTCGCTTTCGGAATGGCGGGTCCGGGGGGCGCGGGGTCGCCCGGTTTCGTGCTCGGGTAGTTCGCCTTGTAGTAGTTCAACATCGCGGTGAAATCGGACCTCTCGAAGGCTTCTATGTAACGCGCACGCGCCGAAGGGTCCTTGACCCATCCGGAAAGTGTTTGAGCCGTCATCGGACGACCGAAAAACACGTCGGGTGCGTCCGGACCCTGTTCTTGAAACGTGCGGGCGTACGAGCTGTTCTCATATTGTTGCGGGTTGTTGCGAAGCTCTCGCCCGAGCCCGTTGGGGTGGGGGAGGTTCAAGATGACGAGACGCTTCGTCATCGCGGGCCTGGTGAGCGCGAATGTCCACGCGACGGCGCCTCCCCAATCGTGGCCGACGATGATCGCGGAGTCTTCGCCGAGGTGGAGGATCACCGCGGCGACGTCGGCGACGAGCAGCGGCATGCGATAGGGCTCGACACCTTCCGGCTTGTCGCTCCGGTTGTAGCCGCGCTGGTCGATGGCGACCACTTGGAAATCGCTCGAAAGCGCGTCCATCTGATCGCGCCACGAGTACCAGAAATCCGGAAACCCGTGGATCATCACCACGAGCGGCCCCTCGCCGAGGCTCGCATAGTGGATCTTCACACCGTCGCTGTCGGCGTAGCCGTGCTCGACGCGATCGTAGAGATCGGAATTTGGCATCACGCTAAGAATCAACGCCGTCCAGAGTTGGATCATCCACCACCTCATTCGTTGTGATCGTCACGACGCCGTCGACGGCGATGTCGAGTTTCTGGCCCGAGCGCAGCCGATCGAAATCCTCCATCGACGCCGCCAGGATCGGAATCGGTTTTTGATACATCTCGTCGGCAACAATCGACGCCAGAGACAAGAACGCGTCGCGGCCTCGGCTGACGATGGCCGCAGGAGCTTTTCCGACCCGCACCGCTTCGAGAAGGATGGCTGACGTCGTGCTCGAGCCTTTCGTGAACGGAATCACTAGGACCTTGCCGGCGGCGATCTGACCAGAGAGTGGATGTCCTCGATCGAGGATCTCCCCGGTGGCGGCATCGTAGCCCCCCCAAAAGCTCAAGGGCTCGGTGCTCTTGAGCGCGATACCTGTTGCTTTTCCGGGCACGATCACATCTGCGTTGAACTGGTAGGACATCGGCCCATCATTCCACCGCGATGACTATTCTGTCCAGGGTGATAGGATTCTCCCATGGTCGCGACGGTTCTAGCTCTACTGGCAGCACCTGCTGCTCAGCTCATCGAAGACTACCCGCGACTTCGCGGCGACGTTCAAGCCCACTACGTGTCGAGCTACGACAGGAGCGGCGGCAACGACGACGGATTCGATGGGACCTACTCCGCACTGTACGTCGACGAGCGCGGGGAGCACGTCATCTTTGACGCCAAAGGTCCGGGGACGCTCTACAACCTGTGGTTCACCAGCCGCGTGAACGGGAGAAGTCCGTTGGGTTGGGGTCGCATCAAGTTCTATTTCGACGATGAAGAGATTCCTCGCGTGGACATGGAGGCGGATGAGCTGTTTAGCGGCCGGCATCCACCGTTCGAGCCGCCGTTCGTCTACCACGCGTTCGAGAGCACGGGCGGCTACGTGTCGTATCTGCCGTTTCCTTTCGGCAAGCGGCTCAAGATCACGACGGAGCGTCGCGTTGGCTTCTACAACGCCTACTACCACACGTATGCGCCGGACCACGTCACCGAGAGCTGGACCGGCGACGAGGATATGAGCGCGCTCGAACGCATGTGGACACGGGTGGGCGCTCCGCCGGCGGGGCGAGCGGGTAGCGAAACGTTCTCGGGTCGGGTGTCGCTCGATGCGCCGGCGATGCCAGATGGCGATCCTGTACCGTCGCAAACGCCCGTATTCGAGCATTCGGGGGCGGGCACCATCACCTCCCTCCGTTTCAATCCGTTGTTCCCGCTGACGGCCTATCAAATGCAGCACATCGTGTTGCGTATCTTTTGGGATGGAGCGACGACGCCCGCGGTTGAAGCCCCCTTGGGGAGTTTTTTCGGCTCCGGGCTCGGAGAGGCCAGCGTGCGTGCCGTGCCCTTGGGGATGTCGCCGTCGGGCCCCTATTATTGCTACCTGCCGATGCCGTTTTGGAGAGGCGCTCGCATCGAGCTCGTGAACGAGAACCCCGATGAGATCGCGGAGATTTGGTGGGAGGTGACGGTTGGGAGCAACGACGCCGCCGAAGCCGAGACCGGGACCTTTCACGCTCTCTATCGCAGAGAGTGGCCAACGACGCAAGGTGTGGACTACCGACTCCTCGAGACCGAGGGCCGAGGGGTTTATGTCGGGCAGGTGATGACGGTGGAGCCTTTGCGCGCGGAGATCAAGCGTTGGTGGGAGGGGGATTTGCGAATCTTTGTCGATGGTCAAACGTACCCTGCGTTTAGCGGCACCGGGCACGAGGACGAGTACCTCGGAGGCTGGTCGAACGAATGGCTCATGAACCCGTACTCGCTTCCCATGCACGGTGAGCCGAAAACGACCGAGCTCCAACAAGTCGATTTTCAATGGAGTGCGGCGACGACGGTGTATCGCTTCTTTGTTGGGGGCATCCCGTTTCAAAACGGCATCCAGGTTGCAACCGAGCACGGCGCTGAGAACACCGCGAATGCGATGTATTCGAGTGTTGCTTACTACTACGCCCGGGCCGGCTCGATGGAGAAGCTCGACGAAATTGGCGCCGAGAGTGTAGAGTCGAGCCCGAGAGGCTCACGTTTCACCCTGCGAGTCCCGCCGGGGGTCTCGCATCTTCGATTGAGACGGCTCTACCATCCCGCTGAGCGCCAGGAGGCCGAGGTTTGGATCGACGGGGGGCGCGCTGGGATTTGGTATTCGGCCGCGGTGAATTCATTCGTGCCCGAGTTGGACCGCGACTTCTTGCTGCCGGGATCGACTTCGAGCGCCGGCTCCGAGATAGACCGTGAGATACAATTTGAGATACGAACCTCGACTCCCAATTGGAGTGAGCTCCGTTACGAGTTGTGGGGGATAAGATGATCGATCCGAGCGAGCTGGATACCGCAGAGTTCCCTCTTCCGCAAAGCGCCGACCGCAACCGCCCCTCCTCGTCCTTGATCGGCGTGGACGTTGCAGCGAAATCGGACAAAGGCAAACAACGAGAGAACAATCAAGACCACTTTCTCGTTGCACGAGCGGGGAGGCATCTCGATACGTTGTTGTCGAATCTGCCGGAGAGCGAGCTTCCCGCACGCTTCGATGAGACCGGCTATATCGCGATCGTCGCCGATGGCATGGGTGGAGCGGCCGGTGGCGAAGTCGCAAGTCGTCTCGCGATCACGACGCTCATCAACATCGTGCTTCACGTGCCCGATTGGATTTTGCGGCTGGACGAAGAGCATGCGCAAAAGGTCATGCGGCGCGCGGCAAGCTATTACCGCGAGGTGAACGAAAAACTCGTCGAAGAGGCGCGTTTGAAGCCGGAGCTTCGCGGGATGGGTACGACCATGACCGGGGCGTACAGTCTTGGTGACGACCTTTTCGTGGTGCACGTCGGTGATTCGCGCGCCTACTTGTATCGCGACCGTGTTTTGAGACGGTTGACGCGGGACCACACTCACGCGCAGATGCTTGCCGACGCTGGCATCATCCGGCCGGAAGCGGTGGGGACCCATCGGCTTCGTCATGTCCTCACCAATGCGCTTGGCGGCGTTGAATCGGAGGGCAAGGCCGAGATCCACCGGATGCGGTTGTTTGACGGGGATCGGATCCTCCTTTGCAGTGACGGTCTGCACGACATGGTCGACGACGAAAAGATTGCGGCGATTTTGAACCGGGATACGGATTCGACGCGGGCGTGCGAGTCGCTCATCACCGCGGCCCTCGATAACGGGGGGAAGGACAATGTTACGGTGGTGGTGGCGGGATATCGGATTCCGGAGGCGGGTTAGGCAAGGGATGAGAAGATCGGGAACGGGAACGGGAACGGGAACGGGTGAGCTCACAGTTGGGGCCGAAGTTCAGTCGTCCCAGGGCGACGGGAGGCGCACTACTTTGCCGGCGAGGGCGGAGGCGACGCAGTCTTCGAGGCTTCCGAATGCGACGGTCATTCCCAGTAGACCGGGGGAATAGAGGGCGTATTTGCCGGAGTTGGTCATCAGCGTTTGGTAGCGTTTCGATAGCATCGGCGTTGCCAGGATGCAGGTGTCGACGGTGAGGCGGCCACCGAAGCGAGTCAGGGGCTCGATGAGACCGGCGGCGTCGGCGAGCTCGCGCATGATGCGACTCGTGGTCACGAGAACGGTGACATCGGGGTGACAGGTTTTGCCCCCCAGCTCTTCTAGCAATGCCGCGAGCTGCCGGAACTCGTCGAGCGAAAAGTGTGGGCTGCCAAGAACGACGAGCTCGAGGCTCTCGCCGGCCGTGCTCGTCAGCTCCCTTCGGGCGCGACGAAGCGCACCGATGCTGACATCGAGTCGTTGTTTCGGAGGTCTGCCGTGAAGCGCGTCTTCGAGAGTCGGCGCCTCGGGGGTGACGCCAACGATATGGAACAGTCCCACGCCTCCGGACGACGCAGCCGCCGCGCCGAGCGCTTTCAACTGATTCTCGTTGGGCGAGGCGGCAAGTCCCACGAGGACTGGCACCTCGTCGCCAGCGACCTGGCCCACCACGTGTCCTAGGACCGGATAGAAGTCGTCTCGCTCCACGAAGATTTCTGGGATCGAGCCGAGGTCGAGCACCAGGTCTCCGGCACGATGTTCGTCGAGATGAAGCCCAACCGCGGGGACCCGTCCGGTGAGAGCCGCGCAGATATCGAGCATATCCGGATAGCGCTCGGTACGGGCACCCAGAACGGAATTCGCGAAGACGATCGCATTCGACTCGCCCCAAGCGATTTGCTGGCCAAGCTTGGGAGCGTGCTCGGTTTGGTAGGGAGCGCACGTCCAGGTCGGTAGTGTGCCCATCTTTTGATAGGCGAGCATCTGCCGGTGTGCCTTTTCCGCCCAATCGGCGGGAACGTCCCACTCCTGCCAGTGCTCTTCGTCCACGCCGCTCACGTTGAGCGTCGTCGGGACGACGACCTGGGCGTTCGCGGCGGCGAGACGCTCCGCGAACTCCAGTCCCGCGTCACCTACGTAGATCGTTGCGTCCACGTGAGCTCCGGTGATGTCGAGCATCCGCTCGGCCCGGTAGACGTCCGCCATACGAACGAGGATGGACATCGCGAGCTTCGCGGCGGGACCGAGCTCACCCGCGAGCAGTGCTTCGTCTTTTTCGGTGAGCTCGATGGTCAACTCAGTCGCCTTGTTTTTTTAGGCGATGCACCCAATACGTGTTGGTGATGAGGAGGACGACGATCAAAAGTGCGATCTGAACGACGACTGTCCCGACGCTCGACTCGCTGCGAAGTTTCCACCAGCCCTCGGGGTCGAATTGAGTCGCGGATTGGTAGAACCACCATGCGATCATCGCGATGAACTCGAGCGGGACGACAATCGAGATGACCCACACGAACCAACTTCCGATGGGGCGTTTCTCCTCCGCGGTGTTGATGAGCTCATCCCGGAACCTTGCGGCTCCGTACTTGATGACGGCGATGGCGATGAAGAAACCCGACACCATCAGGCCAATACCCCAAACCCAGTCTTGGTTCTTGAAAAAGCCCATGAACCAGGCTGAGGGAAGTCCCAACGCGAAGGCGACGACACCCACCGTGGGGACGGCGCGGGCACGGGAAAGTCCGAGGTCCATCATCATGCGCGACGCCATCTCCAGCATGGCGATGAGGGACGAGATGGCGGCAAAGCTCAGAGAGAGAAAGAAAATCGGGAGAAAAACGCGTCCGCCTGGCATCGACGAGAACAGCTGCGGCATCCAGATGAAGGTGAGTCCTTCGTTGCCGGCGCCCAGCGCCGCTCGGGCCTGATCCTCGGGAAGGATCGCGAACACGGTGCACATCACCGCAATCCCAGCCAGAAGGGACGCCGAGTTGTTACCGAAGGAGGTGGTGAACGCGGTCAACGTGAACGTATCTTTTTTTCGAAGGTACACACCGTAGGTCATGATCAGGCCCCACCCCGCGCCCGTGCTCCACGCAGCCTGGGTCAATGCCGCCAGCCAGATTCGATAGTCTCCGAGATCCTCCCAGTTCGGTGTGAACAGGTAAGCTAATCCCTTCGACGCTCCAGGAAGCGTTACCGCACGGATCGCTGCGATAGCGAGAAGAACGAACAGTGCGGGGATCAAGATGCGGTTCGTTCTCTCGATACCGCGGACCACCCCCCGATAGATGATGAAGCAGCCAACCGTGAGTGCGACCCCGTGGAAAATGACGGGTTGGATCGGATCTCCGGTGAATCCTGTCCAATAGCTCTCGGCGTTTTCGGCCGAAAAAACAGTGCTGAGCGAAACGGTGAAGTACTTCAAACACCAGCCGGTGACCACGGAGTAGTAGAACGTGATGAAACACGTCACTAGTCCGACGAACACACCCAACCAGTTGTAGCGCACTCCCACGAGCGTGCCGATCGCTCCCGCGGGTCCGCGACGAGCCGTTTTTCCCAGTGCGAATTCGGCGAGCAGCAAAGGGATGGCCCAAAGGAAGAGAAAGATGACCCAGGGAATCAAAAACGATCCGCCGCCGTTGGCCGCCGCGACGCGGGGGAAGCGCCAGATGTTGCCGGTGCCCACCGCCATGCCGATAGCCGTGAACAAGATGCCCCATCGGGAGGTGAACTCTTCTTTGTGCTGGCTCATTTCTTATGACTGCAGCGCTAGCTCGGTGCCGAGTCCGTTGCGTTTGGCTTGATTGTAAACCCAGGCGGCGACAGCCACGTCTTCGATGGCGACGCCCACGGATTTGAACAACGTGATCTGCGCGTCGCTCTCCCGGCCGGGCTTGTCTCCGGTGACGATATCGCCGAGCTCGGCGTAGATCGCCTCCTCTGAGAACGTCCCGGATTGGATCGCGCCGATCAGGTCGCCGGCTTCCTGGAGAACTTGCTCCTGAAAGTCGACGACGACGCGGGCCTTCGTGAAGCCCTCGGCATCGACCTCCCGTTTAACGGGAGCGTTCGCGCCGGCGGCGTTGACGTGCGTGCCATCCTCGAGCCACTTTCCCAGAATCGGCGGCTCCTTCGCGGTCGTCGCCGAGGCGATGATGTCGCTCCCGCGCAGGGTTTGCTCTTCGCTATGGGACACGATTGCGTCAACACCTTCGGAACGGAGAGACGCGGCGAGGGTCGCGGCGGGCTCTTGCGCGACGTCGAAGATCTTGACGTGTTCGATTGAGCGGACCTCGCGAATGGCGGCTATCTGGTTTCGACCCTGGAAGCCGGCGCCGAACAGGCCGACGGTTTTGGCGTTTTTTCGGGCCAGGTATTTGGTCGCGACGCCGCTCGCGGCTCCGGTTCGAATGCCAGTGATGTGGGTCGCGGGGATGACCGCGAGGAGGGCTCCGGACTCGATGTCGAAGTAGAGCATTGCGAAATAGGTGTTCTCAGGAGCGCGTTTTCCCGGGGTTCCGGTCAGGGTTTTGAGGCCGAAGCCTCCCATTTCGGGGACGACGGCGGCCATGATTCGGAAATTGCCGGCGATGCCGGATAGTTTCATGACGAGACGGGGGGCGAGCGTGGTTTTGCCTTCGGCGTACTGGCGGAAGGAGTCTTCGACTAGGCGGATGCCGTCCTTCATGGTGAGGAGTTGTCTTACTTCGGATTCGGTCAGGATTAGGGGCATTCTATTAGTCGGGAACGGGAACGGGAACGGGAACGGAGCGGCACGGGAGTTATGTCGGGTTCAGGATTGTTCGGCAACTTGATCTCTCTCGCCACGCTGGGTCGGGAGGATAGCACGGGGTTATTTGAAGATCGACTTTAGGACGTAGCCGGTGATTTCCGGATTGTTGCGCAGTCGGCGGATCGAGTACGGATACCAACTCGGGCCGTAAGGCACCGCGACCCGAAGGCGATGGCCGGCATCGCGAACGATGGTTCGGAGCTCGCGCTCGACGCCGTGGAGCATTTGGAACTCGTACTGGTGCGGCTCGAGCTCGAGACGATCGATGAGGCGATAGGCTTCCCAGACTAGGAGCTCGTCGTGGGTTGCGATGCCGACGTAGCAGCCAGCGCTCAACAGCTCGTCGAGTAACATGGTGTAGTTCTCTTGGATGATGTGCCGATCGGTGTACGCGTGCTCCCGAGGCTCGAGGTAGACACCCTTGCAGAGGCGCACGTTCGCACCGACGTTGACGAGCCGGCGCACGTCATCGAGGCTTCTGCGCATGCGAGCCTGGATCACGCACCCGAAATTGTCGAACTCTTCGTGAAGGCGGAGGTAGAGCTCCAGGGTGTCGTCGATAGTCGGTGAGTCCTCCATATCCATGCGTACGAAATTCTCGTACGTCTTCGCGTGTTCGAGGATAGTTCGGATGTTCTGATAGCAGAACTCCTTGTCGAGCTTGAGGCCCAGGTGGGTCGGTTTGACTTGGATGTTGCTATCGAGTTTCTGGGCCGCGATAGCGTCGAGGGCTTTCTTGTAGTCGGCCACGGCCTCTTCAGACTCTTCCTGCCGGGAGACGAACTCGCCCAAGATCCCGGACACAACCATGAACCCTTCCCGGTTCAAGGACTCGATGACCCGAATCTGATCGTCGAGGGTCTCCCCGGCGATGTAGGGCCCGGCGAACCGCCGCACCAACGGTTTCGGAACGACGGGGAGCGTCGTGGCGACGACCTTATCGAACGGGCTCATGGAGCTCTAGAGACCGAGCCACTTCAAGACGCGGTCGAGGGACGCTCTCGTGAGCTCGTCGAGCTCTGCACCGGGGGCTCGAATCCCCGCGTGGCTCAGGGCGCCGCGCCGCTTGAGGATTTCTTTGCGGATAGCCATCCCGATACCCGGCTGGAACTCGAATCGCATCAAGGGAAGGTGGCGGTAGAAGAAGTCCGCCGCTTCGTCGTGTTGGCCGGCGTTCCACTTCGACACCGTTTCGACGAGAAGATTCGGGTAGGCGAAACCCGTCATCGCACCGTTCGCGCCGCAGATGAGCTCTTCGAGAAGATACCCGCCGCCCAAACCACCGAAGATGTTGATGTCGATGTCGGTATCGGCTTCGGATTCGAGCTCACGAATGCGCGCGGTCTTGTAGGGAGTGGGAGGGTCCTCGAGCTTGATCGTTCGTGCCGAGGGGATCTCTCGACAGATATCGACTAGGAGAGAGGGCTCCATGTGGTAGCCCGAGATTGGAGGAAAATCCTGAACCACGATCGCGTAATCGAACTTGTCAGCGATCGTGGCGAAGTGACGGAGGATATACGACGAGTTGACCTTGGCCATGCGAGGCGGACTCACCATCACCCCGGCGGCACCGGCTTTGTCCGCCTCTTCGCAGTAGACGAGACAAGTCGCGAGTCCGTCACCGGTCGCGCCGACGACGACCGGCACCCGGCCATGGGTGTGCTCCATCGTCGCGTCGAGAACCACGCGTCGCTCCCGGTCGGTGAGCCGGGCGATTTCGCTCGTGACCCCAAGCGCAGTGAACCCGGAAACCCCGTCTTCGATGAACAGGTCGATGACCCGTCGCAGGCTTTCGGAATCGAAATTGCCGTGCTCGTCAAATGGGGTTGGTAGAACCGTGTAGACGCCTTCCAGCTTGATCATGGCTGAAGATTCTGTCACGGCTTGCCAGATAGGGCGAGTGCGACTTACTATCCAACGGATGAAAATTCACGTCATATCGAGAGACGAGGTTCGGCAGGCGGTCAGCATGGAGCAGGCGATCGAGACGGTCAAAGCCGCCTTTGCCCAACTGTCGAGCGGGCGCGCCAGCGTTCCGATCCGGACGCAGCTCGGCGTACCGCTCCACGACGGCGTCACCCTATTCATGCCGGCCTATCTCGAGCAGACGGACGAGCTCGGAATGAAGATGGTGTCGGTTTTTTCCGGGAACATCGACCAGGGGCTTCCGACGATCAACGCCATGGTGACGCTCATCGACGCCGAGACCGGGCTCCCCACAGCCATCATCGACGGGACGTATCTCACGGCACTGCGAACGGGGGCAGGATCCGGCGCGGCGACAGACTTACTGGCGCGGGTCGACGCGAAGTCGGTGGCGGTTTTGGGTACGGGCGTCCAGGGCCGAACCCAGCTACGAGCGGTGTGCACGGTTCGGCAGATCGAAAACGTCTACGTGTTCGACAAGAGAGAAGCGGCCGCCCAAGCATTCCGCGACGAAATGGCGGACATTATCTCGGCGGAGATCGAAATCGTTTCCACCGCGGCTCGTGCGGTGCGTGAGGCCGATGTCGTTTGTACCGCAACCACCTCGAAGAAGCCGGTTTTTGCAGACGCCGACCTTGCGCCGGGGGCGCATGTGAACGCGATTGGATCATTCACACCGCAGATGCAGGAGCTACCGCCCGAGACCATCGAGCGGTGTTTGCTCGTCGTCGATTCGCGCGAGGCGGTCTGGGCGGAGTCCGGCGACTTGATTATCCCACGGGATCAAGGCCGCATCTCGGAAGACCGCGTTCACGCTGAGCTCGGGGAGATCGTAGCCGGGACGAAGCCAGGGCGGACCAGCGACGACCAAGTTACGCTATTCAAGTCCGTTGGCAACGCCGTTCAGGACGTCTCCGTTGGCGCGCGCGTTCTCGCGGAGGCAAAGGCGAAAGGTCTAGGCACCGTTGTCGAGCTCTAGCCTCCGATAGGAACCTAAAAAACGATGCTCGTGAAACTCGACTACGGGACCGACGGGTTGGAAGTTGACCTTCCCGACGAACGAACGACAGTGATCGAGCCTGCTTACCCTCCGGGTGTCGACAACCCACGACAGGCGCTTCGGCAAGCGCTTGCAGCCCCGTTGGGCGCGCCGCCAGTGGCCGATATTGTGAAGGCGGGACAACGAGTCGCCATCTCGGTCTGTGATGGAACGCGCCCGCAGCCGCGCGAGCTGATGCTGCGGGCGTTGTTCGATGCGCTGGTCGAAACCCGGTCGGAAGACATCACGATTCTCGTCGCCACGGGAACGCATCGCGCCAACACCGATGATGAGCTCAGGGCGATGCTCGGAGACGACATCGTCGAGCGGTACCGAGTCATCAATCACGATGCGCGGGCTCCCGCCACGCTCGCGAGGGTCGGCGATACCACAAACGGTGTGCCGGTATGGCTCAACCGTGAATGGGTCGAAGCTGATATTCGAATTACCACCGGTTTCGTCGAGCCACATTTTTTTGCCGGCTTTAGTGGCGGACCCAAGATGGTGGCGCCTGGGCTGGCCGGGATCGAGACAACAATGGTGTTGCATGACGCACGCCATGTCGGCCATCCCAAGGCGACGTGGGGCGTGGTCGAGGGCAATCCCATCCACGACGACGTTCGCGAGATCGCTCGCATGACGGGCGTGGACTTCGCGTTCGACGTCACCCTCAACGGTGAAAAAGAGATCACGGCAGTGTTCGCGGGTGAGCTCTTCGCTGAGCACCAAGCCGCGCGGCAGAATTCGATGCGCGAGGCGATGCGGGAAGTCGCCGCGCCGTTCGATGTCGTCGTCACCACGAACTCCGGGTTCCCGCTGGATCAAAATCTCTATCAGTCGATCAAAGGAATGTCGGCGGCGGCGAAAGTGGTGCGCGACGGCGGCGTGATCTTGTGCGCTGCCGAATGTCGCGACGGGCTTCCCGATCACGGCGCCTACTCCGAGCTGTTGAAGCGTGGCTCTTCGCCAGACGAGCTTCTCGAGATGGTCCATACGCCGGGGTTCGCGGAACCGGATCAATGGCAGATTCAAGTTCAATCGCAAATCCAAAAACGAGCCCACGTCCGGGTCAAGACCAGCTTTCTTTCGACCGAGGCGCTTCGTGCCGCTCACTTCGAGCCGATGGAGGATGTCTCCGAGTCGGCGCGCGCAGCGCTTCGTGACGCGGGCGACGGGGCGAGCCTTTGCGTGTTACCCCGAGGGCCGCAGACCATCCCCTACGTCCGTTCGACCGAATCCTGATTCTCCTCGTTCCCGTGTGGCCCTTCGTCCCGGTGTCCCGCTATCGACACGAGCCGATCGGGGTTATGATCCTCCCTGATGGAATCGGTACAAGGTTCGGAGACGACTTAGATGAAGTTGATTCGCTTTGGTGAGAAGGGTGCGGAGCGCCCGGGAATGGTGCTCCGGGACGGCTCGCTGATTGACTGCTCGATTTTCGGTGAAGACTACGACGAAAATTTTTTCGGCACTCGGGGGTTGAAGCGGTTGCGTCGCTGGGCGGCGACGTTCGCGACGTCAGCGGGAAAAGTGACCCCCCCTGTCCGGTACGGCACTCCCATCGCTCGACCTAGCAAGATCATTTGCATTGGACTCAACTACCGCGATCACGCGCAGGAGACTGGGTCTGAGATCCCGCGGGAACCGATCGTTTTCCTGAAGTCCACCTCTGCGACCGCCGGAGCTTTCGACGATCTGGTCATGCCGCGGGGCGCGAGCAAGGTGGATTGGGAGATCGAGCTCGGCGTGGTCATCGGGACCCGCACCAGCGTGGTTCCCGAGTCCCGTGCAGCGGACGCGATTGCCGGGTACCTCGTCGTCAACGATTTCTCGGAACGGGGGTTCCAGCTCGAACACGGTGGTCAGTGGGTCAAAGGCAAGAGTGCCGACGGCTTTGCGCCGCTTGGCCCCTACTTCGCCACACCTGAGGAAATCGGAAATCCGCACGACCTGAAGATGTGGCTCGCAGTCAACGGGACAACGATGCAAAGTAGCTCTACCGCGAACATGATTTTCGGAATTCCGCGGATCATCAGCTACGTGAGCCAGTTCATGACTCTGCTTCCGGGCGACATCATTAGTACCGGCACTCCGTCAGGCGTGGCTCTAGGACGAAAGCCTACCCGCTATCTCCAAGTTGGTGACGTCATCGAGTCCGAAATCGAGGGTCTGGGCAAACAACGCCAAGAAGTCGTCCCCTGGCAAAGGGCAAGCGCCAGCAAACAGTCCGCTTGATAAGCTCTTGATCAACTTTCCCCTCTCCCGCTCGCGGGAGAGGGGGGCCAAGCGTAGCGAGGTCGGGTGAGGGCGCGGGATGCGGGATGCCCCGCAAAAACCTAAGACTCCAAAGCCCCCAACTTCATCCTCGAGATCGCATTCCCTGGATCAATCTCCACCGCTTCCGCATACAACGACTGCGCCCGCCGCGTCAGCCCGACCGCTTCGTAAAGCTCCGCGAGACCCACGAGGCACTCGGTATCGAACGGGTCCAGCCCGAGCGCCGTCTTGAAGCACTCCTCCGCGTTCTTGCGCCACTTGGGATTATGCGACAGCGACTGGGCGAGCAGGCACTGGTATCGGACCTTCGAAGGATCGATCCTGACAGCCTCCTCCATGAGCTTCACGACTTCGTGGTAATCCTTTTGCGCGAAGAACCTCTTTGCCTCGCGATAGTAACGCTCCGCCATATCCTCGCTAGGCGTCGGAGGCTTCGGTGCTAGTTTCGGAGGAGTCGCACTCTTTGCGTCGACGTCGCCTTTCGGTGCTTCGCTGCGCATCGAGTTTTCATAGCGCCGTCTCGCTTGCGGATCACACAGCGTTTCGTGAGCCTGGGTGACCTTGGTCAGAATCGTCTCGAGCTTGGACCCGACGGCCTCGACGACGGTAGGACGATGTCGATCCGGGTGGTACTTCATGACCATCACGGCAAACGCTTTCTTTACCTCTTTGGTCTCGGCTGTGCGCCGTAGCTCGAGCCAGTCGAAGTATGTGCCACTCGAGATCGATCGATGCTTCGCTTCGATGTCTTCTTGGGTTCGAAGATCTTCGTTCGTCGCCGAGGGCCCATCGACTCGCTTGGGTTTCGCGGGCGTCGTGGCGACTGGACGATGGAAGATTTCGATCGGGTCCTTGCGCCGGTTCTCTGATGGCGCTACCTCGCGACTCTTGGAGCCGATTTCGAGGAAACCGCTGGCGAGCAGTCCGTACAGACACCGAAGCGTTTCCACCTCGGCGAGGGGCGAGATCGAGACGATGTCCGACAACGACGAAGCGCCGTCGACGCGCGAAAGGACGAAGCCTTCCTGCGGGGTCAAGTTTGCGTAGTGGGTGATGACACGGGGATCCTTCGTGTAGCTCACCACCCGGCCGACGTCTCCAAGCGCAGAGCGAACCACCGCATGCTCCATCCGTCGCGTCCCCTCGAGAATGATGGGAACCGTCGGTAAATCGAGCGGTACATCGGGCTCGAGCGCCCCCGACTCGGGCTGGAATCTGTACTCGCCATCACTCCACGTGAACAACGAATAGATAATCCCCTGGACTTGCTCCGCGAGCCGGGTTTGCAGCTGATGCGGGCTCATGAGGCCCAGAGAAACGAGCGTTGCTCCAAGCCTCGCTCGCCGCGCTCTCATCTTGTTCGACGCGAGCGCGAGGTTCGAGCGCGAGAGCTCTCCCTTGCGAACGAGCATTTCCCCGAGCCGGTCGGAGTGGAGCGTCGAGCGCGCAAACACCATCGAGCCGCGCCCGAAGTAGATTCGTTTGCTGACATCGTCCCGCGCCAACTGCAAGATCCCGTTTTCGCGGCCGCGACCTAGAGACTGGATTACGTCGGGAAGTCGATCCCGAGTCAGATTTCCCTGCATGGCACCCACACCTCCTCGTCACGGTGCAAAACCAGGCGACACCGTGCATTCGTGAGCGAGGTCACTGTTTCTTTTGAAGATTGTACGAGGTGGGGGCCTTCCAGACTGTGAGCTGCGCCGTGGGGTTTGACGAACGGTCGATCGCGGGGAAAGGCCCCCGGAACCGCTTTTTCACCACGGAGACGCGTTAGATCCGGACTTGGATCGTGGCGAGCGCCGACAGGACAACGACAAGAACGACGAACTGATGATACGGGCGATAGCGCCCCATATCGGGCTTCCCGTCAGAAAAGAGACCTCAAGCTGCCACGGCGGTTCCGAGTCCCCATAGCGGACCCGCTAGCCCGACGCGAGCGTCCTCGCGCACGTCGATAGGATACTGTTCGAGTCGGACGAACGCTCCAACTCCGGGAATGAACATGCAACAAAAAAAGCCCGCCCCGTCGAAGACGGAACGGGCTCTTCTTGAAGAAACTAGACGTCGATCTGGATGATCGGAGCCGTCGGCTCTGCGGCCGCTGGCTGCTCGTTCATGATCTGTTCGCGGTAGAGCTTTTCCATCCGCTCGTCCTCTGCTGTGCGCTGGACATCGCGGGCGAGACGCTGCTCGTCGCGCGCGTTTTTGGCAATGCCCTTTTCGTCGAGATCGGTCTGGACGCCCTTGTCGACGTCGTCCTGCCGTAGCAAGAGCGAGTGATCGACTTCCGGCAGGTTGACGTCCTTGTTGCCGGCGTAGATAAAGTGACGGCCGCGCTCCTCATACCATTTGTTGAGTGTCGCGCTCATGTGCATCTTCTCGACGATCTGACGCCAGCCGATGCCCGTGTTGTAAGCGCAGAAGGAGATCTCGCCTTCCTGGGTCGCGTACGGGATGATGCATTGCTCAGTGCGGCGGAAGTCGTAGTTGAAGAGGTCCTGGAACCACATGCCTGCGATGAACAGAAAGTTCCAGCGATCTTGCCGACGCTTTTCGATGTCATCGAAGGTGCGATCGGGAGTGACTTTGCCGTAATCGCGACCCGTCACGCCGTATGTCTTGTCGAACTTCTCGAGCAGCGATTTGAGCGTGAAGTGCGTCGGCGCTTTGAACGGGTTGTAGTTGCGCATCACCGACAGCGCCATCCCGAGACCGGAGAGGAAGCGCCCGCGGGAAGCGTCGTTGAGCTTCTTCACGTCTTCCGCGAGTCGGTCGCCGTTGAGAAACGACGTTACCGGAGCGGATTCCTTGGTCTCCTTGTCGACCATGACCGCCATGCCGACACCGCAGTTCGGGTGGCAGCCGCAGTTGAACTGACCCCAGTCGCGTCCGGGTCCGTGGGTGAGATCCGCCCAATCCGAGAATGTTCCCAGGAACGAGATCGGATACCAATCGCGCGCCGGCTCGCCGAGACCGGTCATGTCCTTTACGTCGTGGGCGAGATGCGACAGAGTGTAGCGCTGCGCGAAGCGACGTTCATCGGTGACCTCTTCGTCCCGGCCCGTGAACGACACCGGCTGGAACGCGAGGAACGGAATCTTCTTCGGGTTATCGAGGGCGAAGCGCACGAGCGAGCCGACCTGCTCGTTGTTGACGCCATTGATGAGCGTCGTGACCGGTACGATGTCGACACCGTTCGAATAGAGGTGCTCAATCGCCTGGAGCTTGACGTCGAATAGGTTGCCGACGCGGCGGTGCGAGTTGGCTGCGTTACCGATGCCGTCAAATTGGAGATAGGCGTAGCGCAGCCCGGCCGCGGCCGCTTCGCGAGCAAATTCGGCGCTCTTCGCGAACTCGATGCCGTTCGTCGCCGCCTGAGTGCTGATGTAGCCGATCTTCCGCGCGTAGCGAACCGCATCGAGAAAGTACGGCGACAACGTAGGCTCCCCGCCGGAGAACTGAACCGACATCTGCCGTTTCGGTTTGATGGTGGCAGCGTTATCGAGCAGCGTCTTTATATCGTCCCACGTGAGCTCGTGAACGAAGCCAACTTGGTTGGCGTCCATGAAGCATGGGTCGCACATCATGTTGCAGCGGTTCGTGAGGTCGAGAGTGAGCACCGAGCCGCGGCCGTGTTTGATCGTGGAGCTGCCGTGGTCGTGGAGCTTCTCGTCGTTGTGGGCGCGGATGTCGCGCCCCGGGAAAACGTCCTCGAGATGTTTGAAGAACTCGACATCGATGGCCATGAGATCTTCGAAGTGCCCGTGAATGGGGCAGTCCTTGATCATTCGGATCTCGCCGTCACGCTCGATGACCTGGGCTTTAATCTCGCCGACCTTTTCGTTGACCAGAGTTTTGACGTCATCGTCGCCGTTGAGAATCTGATCTCTCGCCTCGGGAATGCACTTCGGGCAGAGCGAGTCCGTGGTTCTGGGCCAGCCGAGAGTGGGCTTGGTCTTCTGCCAGGATTTTAGAAGCGGCTTGTCAGACCACTTTGGCGTGAACGTGGGGTTGGGGCTGATCCGATTGAAGCGCTCGAAAACGTTCCATGCGCCGTTGGCGACAACGCTAAGGGCTTTTTCGAAATATTTCACGGGTGGGTGCATTAGGCTCTCCGACGTGATTGAAGTAGGCGGAACCCTAACTTGGATTCCAGGCTAGAGAATAGGTACAGAATCGACGCTAAGCCAACATTTATCAATGAATTAGCCAATTCTTGCGCTGTTTGGTCCCGATCTGGGACTGAACGGGCACCTCTGAGACGCTCGAAACAGCGCCGTGTTGGCTTGCAAGTTATTTGTTTTTAGGGGGTTGCTAGTGGACTGTAACAGTTACTCGCCGCCAAAATCGCGGGTTCTTTTGCGCGCTGGCTGCGTTGCTATTCCTCGAAGTATCCAGATACGTCGTCGTCATCACGCCTTGCCAGCACACAAAATAACCTACGCGATTTGCGCGACGAGTAACTGTTGCAGCCCACTAGTGGAGCGTGCTGTGCCCTTCGACGCCCATATCCTGGGGGATCACGTTCTTGTTGACGTGGCGGTCTAGGTCGATGACGTAAGTCTCTTTCGCCTCGAGAAGGATGGGGGAGTGCGTCGCCGTGATAATCCGGAAATTCTTTTGGTCGACGAGCTCCATCAGCATCTTCAAGATACGTCGCTGGTTCGACTGACTGAGAGCCATCTCGGGCTCGTCGAGAAGCAGCACGCTGTTATCCGGGAGCTTGGGGAAGCTGTCCTTGAACATCGTGAGCATCACCTGGCCGTGGCTAGCCTGCTGGAGGAATTCCTTCATCTCCGGCTGGTCGTCGAACAAGTGCAGCTGGTTCCTGGGATTGTGCTGCTCGGCATCGAACAAGTAGATATTCTCGGAATCGATGTCGCCCAACTCGGCCTTGTAGACGTAGCCTTCGACTTGCTCGCCTTTGAACGCGTAGTGCAGCGAGTGCAGAAGCGTCGACTTCCCCGATCCGTTCTCGCCTTTGAGCATGACGAGCGGATACGAGAGATCCACCACCATCGGCATGTGGAAGTTCAGTCCCGTGAAGACGGGGTGGGCGAGAATCTTCAAGTGTCTCTCGAACGGCATGGAACGCACGTTAGCACAGCGCTCAGTGACAGGCAAAAGCTCGTGCTAGGATAGGAGCTTCGTTTAGAGGAGCGATCATGGCCGTGTTAGAAAAAAGTCAACTCCTTGGGTCTCTGGAAGGGCAATCTCAGCAGGCGTGGCTCGACGCGCTCGATGAGCTGGGCTCTTCCATGCACCCCGTCGATCGCGATGCGACTCGGATTTGGTTTGCGTTTTGGCCGCTCGAGCTCAAGGCCGCTCTCGAATCATCTGGCGACCCTGAAGCGATGGCTCGTTCCATGGATCTCGAAGGGGAGTGGCGCCTCGAGGCTCAGATCGACTCTGCGGTCGCCTTTCTCTATGGCGCGCACTTCTGGGCTCCCGTCAAGAAAGCGGTGTCGCGTCATGACGAAGGCAGCGCGTCGCTCGCCGAGACGATCCGTGCGATCGCGATCGGCGTTGCCGCCCATGAAAAAGTCGATGTCGCGCTCGTCCTCGGGATCACAGCCGTTGCGCTCATGACGTTTCGTGAAGTGGGTCAAGAAGCGTTCGACGAAGTCGTGGACGCGCCCGCGCGAGGAGAGCTCCTTCCCAAGAATCCGGAGCGCGTGGTCGCGAAGCGAAAACGAGAGAGCAGCGACGGACTGTTGACCTTCTTGAAGGGCATCAATCGTCGTTGGGACGTACGTTGGAACGAACGCACGAAAAACGGGACCTTCCGCGCGATCACGGGACAAGACATTGCGATGGCGGGCGATTCCGTGGAGCAGGAGTATCGCAGCCTCGACTACCGCCGTACGGCCGGGCCGGTGCCCGTCGAGTGTCGTGTCGGCTCGTGCGGTTACTGCTGGATTGGTTTGCTCGAAGGACGCGGATCCTTGACGGAGATTTCAGAGTTCGAACGGGAGCGTCTCGCCTACTTCGGCTACGACACGATTAACGACAACACCGACAAGCACCCACTGATCCGCCTCGCGTGCCAATCGCAGTGCTACGGCGACGTGACCCTTGCGATCCCGCCCTGGAACGGTGAGCTTCAGCGGCGGCACCAAAAAGGACGCGACAGGCTAGGGACCTCGTAGCACCCACCGACCGCCAAGCGTTCGGATGCACCTACCGTGTCATACTGGGTGATGCCTTTGGGAGAGGCGCGAGGACCCGAAAACAGACTTGGCCGGGCCAAGCTGGTCACAGTGCTTCTTTTTTGTCTGCTCAACCCCTTCGCCGGGTGGGCGTACCTTGCGGCGGCTCAAACGAAGTGGAGCAAGCGACTGCCGTCGATCAGCGATACGCTGAAGCGGAAACGGGTCGCTTTGCTCCCTCTCGTGGTGCTTGACCGAGCCAGTCCGCTCTCAACAGAGTGGTTGGGGGCGATGCTCTCCGGCCTCGGCAGCTTCGACACCCTCGAAGTTTTGGTTCACCCCGATAGCACCGAGATATTCGAGCCAGAGCGCGATTCGCTGGCGTTGGGTGGATACCTTGGTGCCGATCTCGTTTTGGATGCCAGCGTTTCGGTCGTGGACGGTGAGCTCGTCTTGTTTGCTCGTCTGCTTCGACTTGCCGACTCTTCGGTGTTGTGGTCGGAGTCGTTTGAGGGCAAGCTCGAGGACTTCGAATCTTTCTGTGATGACACCGTACTCGGCGTCGTTCGCACTCTTGTGTGCGAGTAGACTCGGTCACTCGCTGGTGTGAACGCCGGCGAGCGCCAGGGCTCCGAGAGCGATCATCCCCATCCCCAGCTTGGAACCCCAGTAGTCCGCGACCATTTGCTTGAGGCCGGCGCGCGGCCCGACCGCCATATAGTCGTCGGCGAGCGATGGACTCAAAATTGCCAGGAGTCCTATGGCGATGAGGATGGCGAAGCCGATCGAGTAGCCGAGTTTTACTTTCTTGTCCATGCGGCAGGCCACTTTCCTCAATTACCGCAAAGTCAGCGTGTACCGTGTGGGTCCGGGAAGCAGCGACGTGGGTCGGCCTTGTTCCCAGTCCTCGTGGCCAGCGCCGTAGTACGGGGACAGCGGGTGGCCGGCTTGGCCTCCGGGCATATGGAACAAGCCTTCGTCTTCACGTCCTGGTGACACGACGAGTCGCTCCGACGCTCCGTGAGTTCGGTTTTGGACTCTCGGCATGTGAGAGTCGCCGGGGAGGGGCCGTGACGGCATGTCGAGCCAGCGTGACAAAAACGGCACCGTACGGCTCAGCGGGTGCCGGATGTCGGACCTTCGCGAGGCGCCCCACGTACGGGATTCGATGGGTCCGTCCCAGGCGGCGACGGTGCGGTACGGCACCCTCAACTCGAATAGAGCTCGTCCACCCAGCCCTTGAACCAGGCCGGACGGGCAATCAGAACGTAGGCGGCAAGGAGCCCGGTGAGCGGGACTACGAAGATGAAGAGATCCACCAGGACCAGCGCGATGGCGATCAGCCAACGGTCGGAGAGACTCATACCCCAGCTTATCCGATGCACTCCCAGGGAGCGCCCGGCCGGGGAGCGTCTCCCCCCGCGCCCAGGCTAGGGCTGTCCGCCCGAAGGCCTCACGATGCCGGAGTCGATGTCGACCGTCAGCCGGGCGGCGAGGCCGTCGACCTCGAAACCGTTGCCGATCTCAACCCGGCCCGCGGTGCGCAGGATCAGGTGGCCGCTCGCGAATACGTCGACGTCAGCCAGCGTGATCAAGGTACAGGTCTCGACCGTCAGCTCGTCCGACACCATCGTACCGTCGGGAATATCGAACGCGTCGCCGTCCGGCGCCTGGCAGGGAGCGCGCTCGTAGGCGCCGCTGTCGCAGAATCCGTCCGGACGGACGACGCCCCGCTGATCCACTGGCAGCCCGCAGCTCCCGGCGGCGTCGATGGCGGTGCTGCCCGCCAGGAGCGCGTGCGTTCGGGTCGGGCCGCCGTTGTCCATCAGAACCGGATCCAGACCGGTGAGGGTGTCTGGAATGCTGCCACAGCTGTCGTCGTCGGCGAGGTTGCTGCCGCCGTCGGCGCCAGGTTCGATGCCCGAGCAGCTGGCGGCGCCCAGGTGATTGCCGATGACGCTGCCGTAGATGCTGATGGAGCCGCCGGAAAGCCCGAAGTAGTCCATCGCGGCGCCGTTCGCATAGCCACCGTTGGCGTCGACCGAGTTGCTGGCGATCGTGGTGTGGGTCAGCGTCAGCGTGACTTCGGACAGCTTGAACGCACCCCCCAGCGCTACGGAGCTGATCCCTCCCATGGCCTCGGCGCTGTTGCCCGAGACGGTGCTGTTGGTCACCGAGACGTCCCCGTAGATCGCGTGAAGCGCGCCGCTGTACCCGAGCGGCTCCACCGAGCCGGAGACCGTCGCCACTTCGGCGGTGTTCCCGGAGATGGTGCTGCTCTCGATCGTCAGCAGCGGGATGTCCGGGCAGGAGGCGAGCAGGAGGCAGTTGCTGATGCCGCCGCCAGCAGCGATGTTCAAGTACCCCGACGACTGACCGACCACCTCGGCCCGGTTCCCCGACACGCTGCTGTCGATGATCGTCGTCGCGCCCAGGTTGTAGAGCCCGCCGCCATAGGCGAAGGGGTACGGGTCCACCGCCGAGGCGGTGTTCCCCGAAACGGTGCTGCTGGTCAGCGTCAACGAGCCGCTGTTGAAGATCGCGCCGCCGAGGCTCTCGGCGAAGGGATCGCTGACCCGGCCACCGGTGAGCGTCACCTGGTTGAGCGTCAGGTCGCCGGCCGCCTCGATCAGGAAGAGGCGGAAGCGGTCGGTGGCGCCGGGGTCGCGCTCGATCGTGAAGTCGCCGCCCTCGATGGTGATCGCACCGTTGGCGCCGGTGATCGGAGGCAGGCCGTTGCCGGCGAAGGCGCCGCCATCCACCGACTCGTTGAGCACGACGTCGACGGTGAGGACGATCTGGTCGTCGCCCGAACCGGTCGCGCAGTCCGCGTTGGCGCCGTCGTCGTTCTCGGCGTTTTCGATCGCCTCCACCAGATCGCAGGTTCCGGGGGGATCACCGGTCTGCCCGTCGACGGTGATCGTCGCGGGCAGCGCCGGCAGCGGCAGGACCATCGCCGCGATCGTCAGGATGGTGAGGGGAAGGGCGCCCTTACGGGTCATGAGTTGTCGAGCTCCTATCGGTCTGAGTCGGGTTTCACGGTCCTGCCCACTCACCTCGCCCCACCCGAATCCGAGGAGAACCGGCGCGAAGATCGCCACTCTCGATGGCGGATACGACGCGGGTTAGTTGTCTTCTGGCATGAAGATGCTCGAGTCGATCTCTACCGTCAGCCGGGCGGCGAGGCCGTCGACCTCGAAGCCGTTGCCGATCTCCACCGCGCCGGCGGTGCGCAGGATCAAGTGGCCGCTGCTGAACACGTCGACGTCGGCGAGCGTGATCCTCGAGCAGGTCTCGTAGATTTGCTCGTCCGGGACCATGGTCCCGTCCGGAATGTCGAAAGTCTCGCCATTCGCCGCCTGGCAGGGCGCAACCTCGAACGAGCCGCTGTCGCAGGCGTCGGCGACGCGCGGCGCACCCCGCTGGTCGGTGGCCAGGCCGCAGGTGCCGGCGGCGTCGATCGCGGTGCTGCCACTCAGCAGCGCGTGCGTCTGGGTGGGACCACCGTTGGCAGCGAGGAGCGAGTCGAGATTCGTCAACGTGTCCGGGATCGTCTCGCACGAGGTGTCGTCGGCCAGATTGTTGCCACCGTCAAAGAAACCCGGGACCCCGAGACCGGCGCAGTTGTCTCCGCCTCCTTGAGGGTTCCCGATCAGGCTGTCGTAGATGCTCACCGAACCCGACCCGAAGCCGAAGTAGTCCAGATTTGCCGCGTCGCCCGGGATACCGTTGCCGGAAGAGGCGTTGGAAGAGAGCGTCGTGTTCTTCAGGATCAAGTCGGCTTCCCCGGTCAGGATGCCGCCTCCGGTGGCGAGAGGTGGGGCCGTCCCGACGGCCGTGGCCGTGTTGCCCGAGAACGTGCTGTTGGTGATCGAAACGTTCCCCGTAGACAGATACATACCGCCTGCGTACGCGCTCGGATAGACCACGTCGTTCGGCGCCACCGCCTCCGCGGTGTTCCCCGAGATGGTGCTGTACGAGATGATGACGGTGGCGTTCCCGGGACAGCCAAAGAAGCTGCAGTTGGAGATGCCGCCGCCAAATGCCTTGACGTCCATCTCAGTCGTCTGGAGCGCCTCGGCGCGGTTGCCGGAAATCGTGCTGTTGATGATCGTCGCGGTGCCCGCGTTGTAGATGCCGCCGCCGTATGCGTAGGCGAGGTAGCCAATCGCCGAGGCCGTATTCCCCGTTATGGTGCTGTGGGTGAGCGTCAGCAAGCCCAGATTGCGAATAGCTCCGCCGGTGCTGTCCGGCTTGCGAACCAGGCCGCCGGTCACCGTGACTTCATTGAGGGTCAGGTCGCCGGTTGGCGAGATGGCAAAGAGACGGAACTCGTCGGGATCGCCGAGGTCGCGGCTGATGGTGAAGTTGCCGCCTTCGATGGTGATCGCGCCGTTGTCGCCGGCGATCCGGGGCAGACCGGTGTCGGCGTTCTCGAACGACGGATCCGTCACCACCACGTCGACCGTCAGCACGATCTCGTCGTCGCCGGAGCCGGCGGCGCAGTCGGGGTTGGTGGCGGCGTCGTCCTCCGCGTTCTCGATCGCCTCGACCAGGTCGCACGACGTTCCCGGAGGATCCCCGGTCTGTCCATCCACCGTGATCGTGGCCGGCACGACCGGATGGGGAAGTACGAGCAATGCGATCACCAACAGGTGTGCGGTACGCACACTCCGGGCTTGACGGCCCAGCCGTTTCGATCTGTGAGTCATGGTTCTCCCGCTCCGAGTAGCTCTCTGGACGCTTACAGCCAAGACAAACCAGCAAAGAAGTCTCTATTCTCCGACACTTGGCGCCCGGGGTCCAGTAGGGCTTCGCACATTCCGATATGCACAGCCGGCCACGCTCCGTAGGCGGCGGCGTGGCTTGCGGAAGAACCGCAACTCCTGGAAGGCTCTAGAGCCCCGCCGGCCTGACAATACCGGGGTCGATCTCGACCGTCAGCCGGCCATCGACCCCGACCTCGAACCCGTCGCCGATCTCGACCCGGCCGGCGGTGCGCAGAATCAGGTGGCCGTCCGGGCCGAAGACGTCGAC
>CAMYKY010000025.1:0-35031 GCA_947259165.1 uncultured Acidobacteriota bacterium
TGGCCGACCGCCTGTCGAGAGGGCCGTTGCCGCTGACGCAAGCGCTCGAATACGGCATCCAGATCGCCGACGGGTTGGACAAAGCTCATCGCCATGGTGTCATCCATCGCGATCTGAAGCCGGGCAACATCATGCTCACCAAGCCCGGGGTGAAGCTTCTCGACTTTGGGCTCGCCAAGCTTCGGGACGATCGGTCGGTGACGTCGGATTCCGAGCAGCAAACACGACAAAAGCCGCTTACCGACGCGGGCACCATCATGGGCACGGTGCAGTACATGGCGCCCGAGCAGCTCGAAGGCAAAGAAGCCGACGCACGCTCGGACGTCTTTACCTTTGGTGCGGTGCTGTACGAGATGTTGACAGGACGAAAAGCGTTCGAAGGCAAGAGCCAGGCGAGTCTCATCGGCGCGATTTTGAAAGATGATCCCAAGCCGGTCTCTGCGCTCGAGCCGACGTCTCCACGCACGCTCGACCGCGTCGTCAAACAGTGTCTCGCCAAAGATCCCGACGAGCGCTGGCACGGCGCCCACGATCTCAGGACCGAGCTGCAGTGGATCACCGAAGGCGCCGGGTCCGAGAATCCGGTGCCCGTGCGCCGGCGGACACTCCCGCTGGTGCTGGTGTCGCTGTTTCTGGTGGGTTTCCTGTCCTGGCTGGCGGGCCGAAACCATGAGCCGGACGTCGCCCTTTCGGTCAAACGCTTCGACATCACTCTGCCTTCCGATGAGCCCCTGCTCAGCGACACGCCCGCGGTTGCCGTTTCCGCCGACGGGGCACGCTTGGCCTATGCCACCACCCGCCAGCTTTATCTTCGCTCGACGGACGCGGTCGCAGCCACTGCGATTCCCTCGTCCGAAGACGGCTGCTGTCCCTTCTTCTCGCCCGACGGCGAATGGCTCGGTTTTTTCACGTCTACCGAGTTGAAAAAGGTCTCGGTTCGGAGAGGCACACCGGTGAGCGTGGCGCGGGTGAGCAACGGTAGGTACGGGACTTGGGGCCCGGAGGGGGATATTGTTTTTGGTAGGGGCAACGGTTCGGGAATCTTTCGGGTTCTCGCCTCGGGAGGCAGGATCGAGGCTCTAACCGCTAGGACGGTGGACGAGTTCGCCCATGACTGGCCCGATCTTCTTCCAGGCGGCGAAACGATCCTGTTTACGAGCCGTCTGTCCGGCGCACCAGACGGAAACATCGTCGTCCAGTTACTCTCCACCGGAGAGCGCAGGCTCCTCATCGAAGAGGGCTCCAATCCCCGCTATACGCCCACGGGGCACTTGGTCTTTGCGCGAACGGGAACGCTATGGGCGGCCCCCTTCGATCTCGACCGGCTCGAGCTAGCAGGAGAGCCCTTTCCGGTTGTCGAAGGAGTGATGATGTTGGGTCGAGGCGCCGCCCAATTCAACTTTGCCGGCGAAGGAACACTCATCTACGCCGCAGGCGCACCGACCTTGAACAGGATGCTGTGGGTGGGTCGAAAGGGACGATCGACACCGGCGACCGAGACTCTCGACGCGTTCACATTTCCTCGTATCTCGCCGGACGGGACGCGCGTCGCGATGAGCGTTCATCCCGCCGGAGAGAGCCACGACATCTGGATCTACGACGTTGACCGCGGCACGCGGTCGCGACTGACGACATCGTCCCACAACAACACACCAGTGTGGACGCCGGACGGAACGCGGGTCGCGTTTGCCTCCCAAGTTGCGGGATCAGACGATCTCTACTGGAAGCTGGTCGACGCCAGCGCCGAGGCGGAACCCCTCCTCATTGCGGAGAATGCTCAGTTCCCGACCTCGTGGCATCCGGATGGAAGCGTCCTGGCCTACGAAACATCGGAGGCTACGACGGGGCGTGACATCTGGTTGCTGCCGACGGACGGCGATCGCGATCCCGCACCGTGGCTAGCCACGGCGGCCGACGAGTTCGGCGCAGCGTTTTCACCCAATGGCCGATTCGTGGCCTACATCTCCAACGAGACGGGTCGAGAGGAGGTCTACGTGAGCGCCTACCCCGAAGTCGGGGCCAGAACAGTGATCTCAACAGGAGGTGGGAAGGAGCCGGTTTGGTCAGCCGATGGTCAGGAGCTTTTCTACCGAAGCCCCGACGGGAACACCCTGCTGGCTGTTACGCTCCGGGGCGGGCCAGAGTTCTCAGCTGGGAATACACAAGTGGTCTTTGAGGGCCGATACTACTCGTCTCCAATCGGTAGAACACCCGCCTATGATGTCTCACCGGATGGCCAGCGGTTCCTGATGATCCAGGACGAGGAGGCTGACGCCACCAGGCTCCACGTCGTCCTCAACTGGTTCGAAGAGCTGAAGCGTCTCGTGCCCACGGATAATTGAGATGACACTAGGTCGTCGCCGCGGAGCGCGCTCGCCTCGCGATCGCCATGGCGGAGAGGGCTTCGAGCATCACGAACACGGCGGCAACGATGATGAGAATGTCCAAAACGAGCAAAAAGTAGTTACCCGAAGTGTACAAACTCCACAGCTGATACAGCGCTGAGAAAAATGCCATCGTCGTCACGAAAATCATCGGCACCAGAGTGTAGCGGCTCGGGCGATGGAGCTTCACCAACATGACGCTAATGACCATCAACGTCAGACCGGCGAGTAGCTGGTTGGTCGTTCCGAAGAGCGGCCAAAGAATCATCCCTCCCGTGCCCTCGGCGCCCCCGGCACCGAATGCGAGCGCGAGGCACGCCGCCACAGCGACGAAAGTAGCGATGTACCCGTTTTGCATCGGTCGCACATCGTAGATGACGCCCCATTCCTGGATGATGTAGCGTTGCAACCGGACTCCGGCGTCCATGGTCGTACCAGCGAACAGCACCGCCATCACCGTCAACAACGTCGCGGCAAACTTCACACTCAGGCCGAAACCGGAGGCCAGAATCGTCGCGCCACCTGCCACGAACGCGTTGAGCCCGCCCTGACCGAACTCCTCATAGGTACCCTGCCACGCCTCGAACGAGGAGAACCCCGCCGTGGTCGCGACGATCACCACGAGAGCCAGAGCGCCCTCACCCAACGACCCTAGATAGCCGACGAAACGCGCATCCGTCTCTTTGTCGAGTTGCTTGGAGGTCGTTCCCGAGGCAACGAGTCCATGAAAGCCCGAGACCGCGCCACAGGCAATGGTCACGAACAGGAGCGGAACCAGCGGCGGCGCCCCAGCCGGCATATCCAAATTGATCGCTGGAACCACCAGCGTCGGTGCGGCGATGAAAACGGCGCCGTAGAGAAGGACGAGGCCAACGGCGAGCTGAATACCGTTGATGAAGTCCCTCGGTTGTAGCAGCAGCCACACCGGTAGCAGGGACGCAATCATCGCGTACACGAAAAGGATAATCACCCATTGTGGGCCGGGAGCCAAGCCGAGTACCAACGCTGGCAATTCGATCGGAAATGCTTCTCCAAGGTAGATCACCGCGTAGAGAACGATGGTGCCGACAATCGTCGGCCACAAGATCGGAACTTTGACCTTGTGGATCAAGATACCGATGATGATGGCCACGAAGATGGCACTCCACGCCGGGATCACGCTGCTCGGCGTTTCCTGAAACGCCTCCGCGATCGCAGCCGCGAAAACGGCGTTCACCATGAGCAGCAACAGGAATATGACCACCATGAACAGGTTCCGCGCTCGGTGGCCAACGACCTCTCCAGTGAGCGCCCCCACAGACTTGGCGTCGTTACGGACACTCGCCCAAATCGCACCAAAGTCATGAACGCCCGCAAAGAACATGGTGCCGAAGATGACCCAGAGAAACGCGGGAAGCCATCCCCAAATCACCGCGATTGCCGGACCGATGATGGGCGCGGCACCCGCGACCGCGGTGAAGTGATGCCCCCACAACACGACGCGGTTCGTCGGCACGTAGTCGATATCGTCGCGCATCGTGTGAGCCGGCGTTTCGAAGGCCGGATCGAGCTGGTAGATGCGTTGAGCTATGAACTTCGAGTAGAAGCGATATCCGACGAAGAGGCTCAACAGCCCCGACGCGGCCAGAAAAATACTGTTCATTGGAGAACCCTTCGATTCTTCATTTCAATTCTGGGATTGCTGTCACCGGTTCAACCGACGCGCCTTCCGATCTCGCGCTCGCAAACACTGAGACAACCGCGCCCGCCCCTCTGCAGGCATGATCCGGTACTAAACCATACCTCAATTCGGTTCGGTACTGGTGCCGCTTGCGCGAAAAAAAACTTAACGGTATGACACTTCTCGCATCATTCAATTAGACGATTTAGCTCATCAGTGGATCGAAGGTGGCGGAAAGCGGGTGGCTGACTTAAATCTGAATCTGGACCAACTCAGGCTCTTCGACCCCCTTGCACACGCGGCAGGTCTTGGACTCGAGGACGTCGTCCCACATCGTGGTTCGCAAGCGGCGCCACTTCGGGCCTGTCCAAATCTCCTCGATCGACTGCTCGTGGACGTTACCCATGTTCAGCGTGCCTTCGTAGTCGGTGCAACACACGGTGACGGTGCCATCCCAGAGGATGACGAATTGCTCGTTGGGCGCTGGGCAGTAGCCGTCGACTTTTTGTTTCACCGCTTCGCCCTGGATGATGTTGCCCCAAGTGTGGAGCTCTTTCCACAGAATATCGACCCCCGGAAGGATCTCGTAGCGACCGGTGTCGGCGTCGTGCTCGAGAAAGCGAAACCCTCCATCGACGAAGTTCAAGTCGTGATTCTTCGGCGGCAAGTCGTACTTGCGCTCGATGGAGCGAGCGAACGAAATCCAGTCGAGCATGACGCGATCGGCCTGGCTATTGGAGCCGACGATCTGGATGCCCGAGGAGCCGAGCGTGTTCATGATGTCGATCTCGAGCTTGGTCGATGCTTTTTTGGCAATCTTCCGCTCAACCGCCATCCGTACCTTCTCGAGATAGATCTCAAACGTCAGCTTCTTGTTCTTAACTTTGCGGGTGGTGAACGACTCTTCATCGGGCGTCTGGTAGCTGAGAATGAAGCTGGTGAGGCCGGCGTCGTACAAGCCGTCGACGAGCTCTTCGGTGAGCAAGCTGCAGTTCGTGTTCAGCTCGATCGGGAGGCCTTTCTCTTGCTCGGAGTAGCGCACGATATCCACGAGGCGTGGATGGATCGCAGGCTCACCCATTTGATGAAGCTTGATCGGGTACAACGGACCCAACCGGTTCTTCTCCCGCGCAACCTGGTCGAAAATCTTGCGCGCGTCGTCGAAGTCCATCATGCCGCGCGGGCGCTCCATGATCTCGTCGGGACAAAACGTGCAATGGAAGTTGCAAAGATTCGTGATTTCGACGAAAAGCCACCAAATCGGGTACACACGATCCGGAGACTTCCGGATCGAAGGCAGCGGCGCAACTTCGGGAAACGCGGTCAGACCCTCGATCGCCTCCTGATTGTCCCCGCCCGGAGCCGCCACCAAGACCCGTCCGATGTGGAAGTCTTGACGGATCTCCATTCGAAAGCTGGCGCCGACGTTTTGTACGCGTTCGGGATCGAAGTCCTCGATAACAAAGAGTGCTTGCTTCCACGCCGGCTCGTCAAGGGTGACACCGTCCCAACGCTGCTCCGCCTCCTTGTAAACCCCGTCGTACGGCGCGTCGCGATCCGTGGAAACATATTGCAGACGAAAAGGTGCGAATTCCCGACCGTAGTAGTCGACTTCGATGACAGCGCGGACTGCGAGTCGCTGACGCAACTCCTCGTGAACCCAATAATAGAGATACTGCGACCACGCCTCGGGAGTGACAGCTGCTCGGCCGTCTTTCTCAACAATGTCGTAGCGCCCATCGCCTTCGTTGACGAGCCTGAGTTGCGAGCTACTCTCTTCGGGGAGAACGATCTCGGCGCCGAAGGAGTCCCGGGCCCTCCCCAGAACACGATCAAGAAGCGTCGCCATCGTCACCCTCCGTCTCCACTCCAAAAAAACTGGCCACGATGTCGTCTATCCATGGCTCGATGGCATAGTACACTTGGTTCCGAGCGTTGAACTTGTAAATGTAGGTTTTGTCGCTCTGGACGAAATACACGGTTCGCTCCAGGTAGCTCGCAAGCTGGGTCTCGACGGAGTAAAGCGTCGAGACCGCGCCGACTTCCTCGAGAACCTCGTGACGAACGAGACGGTAGGTGTCCCCGAGAAGCTCAGTCCGCGCGGCATAGAAGCTCTCCACCGTCGTGCCCGGCTCCGCTTTGTTGACGGTAACCTCGAGCGTCGCGTGCACCGTCGCCCCTTCCGCTTCGACCGCCAGCGGCGTGCTGCGAAAACCGACGAACAGCGACTGTCCTCCCTCGACCGCGGTGTGGGTTCTCTCCCAGCTGCGCGGGTGCCTGATGATGATGTCACCACCGGGCGCCTCATAGGCGTCGAAGAACTTCGGACGTTCGACCGAGAATTCGTCGTACATTCGAGTGACCGCGCCGTCATAGGCTTCGAGCGTCCGGGCTTCGCCGTGCACGTACAACCCGTACAGCGTGTCATCGACGCCCGTCAGCATCAACCGAGAGCTTTCCTCACCGTCGTCGGAAACAAAACTCCAAAACTTCCCTTCCTGCCCTTCGAGCTGGTACGGTTGCTCACCCTCAACCGAGAGCTCCCCCTTGAACCTCTCGGCGACGGCGTCCACCGTGCCGCTCGGCATCGGACCGGCGAGTATCTGGACGCGAATCCCAGCGCGCTCCGGCACGTCAACGGAGCGGCCCGTGAAGGTTTGCATGTGGAAGCCGGCCTGCAACCGTGCCGCATCCGACGTCCAGCCTTGTGGCAGAGGGAACGAGACCCTCAACGATGGGTTGTAGACGGTGATGAGCGCGGGGGTGCTGCGTAGCTCGCATCCGGCAACGACGAACAGCGAAAGCGACGCCACGATCAGAACCCGAGTCCGACCCAGCACGCGCATATCAATCTTCTGTCTAGTCCAGCTGGTAGTTCGGAGCTTCCTTGGTAATGATAACGTCGTGGACGTGGGCTTCACGATGGCCCGCAGCGGTCACGCGGACAAATTTGGCCTTGTGTTGCAGCTCGGGGATGCTCCCAGCGCCACAATAGCCCATCCCAGAGCGCAGCCCACCGACGAGCTGGTTCACAACACCGTGAAGGGCGCCTTTGTAAGGGACTCGTCCCTCGATCCCTTCGGGCACGAGCTTCTCGGTCTCGACATCCTGCTGGGAGTAGCGATCCTTGGTCGCATCGCTCATCGCGCCAAGAGAGCCCATGCCGCGATAGGTCTTGAACGTCCGGCCCTGATAGAGAATCTGCTCACCGGGACTCTCGGCCGTGCCCGCGAAGAGGCTTCCGATCATCACGCACTGAGCGCCCGCAGCTATCGCCTTGACGACGTCACCGCTGAACTTGATCCCGCCGTCGGCAATCAAGGGCACGTCGTGCTTCGCCGCCACTTCAGCGCAATCGAGAATAGCGGTCATCTGCGGCATGCCCGCTCCGGAGATGATGCGGGTCGTACAAATCGAGCCGGGTCCCATGCCGATCTTCACCGCGTCCACGCCGGCACGGATCAGATCCTCCGCCGCCTCTCCCGTCCCCACGTTGCCAGCGATGATGTCCACTCCCGAGACCATGCTTCGAAGTCTTTCGACCGTTTCCAGCACCCCGCGACTGTGGCCGTGAGCCGTGTCAACGACGATCACATCGGCTTTTGCATCGAGCAAAAGCTTGGCACGCTCGATCGCAGCATCGCCGACGCCGATGGCAGCACCGACGAGCAGGCGCCCGAGCTCATCTTTGGCCGAGCTCGGGTATTTCATCGCCTTCTGGATGTCTTTGACGGTGATGAGTCCCTTCAGCAGGAAGTCCTCGTCGACAACGAGCAATTTCTCGACGCGGTGTTTGTGCAGAAGAGCCCGAGCCTCGTCGAGCGTCGTGCCCACCGGGACCGTGATCAAGTTCTCCTTGGTCATGACCTCGGAGATAGGAAGCTCGAGTCTCGTCTCGAAACGTAGGTCCCGATTGGTCAGAATACCAAGGAGTCGTCCGTTGTCGGTAATGGGCACGCCGGAAATGCGATACTTGGACATGAGCGCCAGCGCGTCTCCGATTGGCCGATCAGCACCGATCGTGATCGGGTCCACGATCATGCCGCTCTCAGAGCGTTTGACCTTGTCGACTTCGTCTGCCTGGACTTCCGGCTCGAGGTTTCGATGAACGACACCGAGCCCACCAAGCTGCGCGATCGCAATCGCGAGCCGCGACTCGGTCACCGTATCCATGCCCGCGCTCACGATTGGGATCCCGAGGCGAATGTTACGCGTGAGCTGGGTGCTAACGTCGACCTGGGACGGTAGAACGTCAGATCTCTGCGGGACCAGTAAAACGTCTTCGAATGTAAGGGCTTGTTTGAAGTTCTCGCTCACAGACACCTTTTCACGCTGACGCTAACGTGCCGTTCAGCCGGCCGCACCGCAGCACTTCTTGTACTTTTTGCCGCTTCCGCAAGGACATGGCGAATTCCGGCCGACTTTCGCCTCGGTCCGCTTGACCGTCGAGACGGCGGCATCGGCGCCACCCTGCGATTCCCGGCGCGGGCCGATCGACCGTTGTGGTCCTTCGAAGGCCGACGGCGTCGCAGTGGGATCGTTGAACGTCAAACGCGATGGCCTCGCGGCAGGGCGCGCCGCGAACGCAGGCTCGCGAACAGGTTGCAGCAAGAACAGGATCCGAACGATCTCGTCTTCGAGGCGGTCCCACATATCCTCGAACATGCTGAAACTTTCTTTCTTGTACTCGATGAGAGGATCCCGTTGGCCGTAGCCCCGCAGCCCAATCCCCTCTTTGAGATGATCCATCGCGTATAGATGGTCTTTCCACTGCGAATCGACGACCTGCAACATGATGATGCGCTCGTGGGTGCGCATCAGATCAGGACCGATGGCCTGTTCCTTGTTCTCGTATTTCTCGTGAAGCTTCTTCGAGAGCTCTTCACGGATCTCGTTGCGGTTGAGACCTTCCCAATCGATCTTTGCGAGCGTCGTGGCATCTAGCCCGTACTGAGCCGAGATCGCCGTCCGAAAACTGTCCAGGCCCCACTCTTCGGCGTTGAGCTCCTCCGCCATGTGCAGGTCGAGGATGGAGCCGAGAATGTTGTCGGCGAGCTCGAGAATATAGTCCCGCTGTTCCTTGCCTTCGAGAATGTCGCGACGCAGACGGTAGATGGCCACCCGCTGTTTGTTCATCACGTCGTCATATTCGAGAAGGTGTTTGCGGATCGCGAAGTTCTGGCCTTCGACTTGCTTCTGCGCGCGCTCGATGGCGTTGGTCACCATCTTGTGCTCGATGGGAACGCCTTCCTCCATCCCCATCTTCTGCATGAGCCCGCTAATCCGGTCGCTACCGAAAATCCGCATCAAGTCGTCTTCGAGAGACAGGAAAAAGCGAGAGCTCCCAGGATCCCCCTGCCGACCGGCGCGGCCGCGAAGCTGGTTGTCGATACGCCGTGATTCGTGCCGCTCGGTCGCGAGGATGTGAAGCCCTCCGGCCTCGACGACGTCCACGTGCACGTCTTCGGCTTCTTTTTTTGCAGACTCGAGAGCTTGCTCCCACACCGCCGGCTCGACTTCCATCGGGTCGAGGTTCTTCTTCTTGAGAGCGTTGCGTGCCGCGTACTCGGGATTGCCACCTAGCAGAATGTCGGTGCCGCGACCCGCCATGTTGGTTGCGATGGTCACCGCACCCGGACGTCCCGCCTGCGCGACGATCTCCGCTTCCATCTGGTGGTACTTCGCATTCAAGACGACGTGCTTCACGCCACTTCGCTTGAGCAGCTGGGCGAGCTTCTCGCTCTTACCAATGGAAGTCGTACCCACCAAGACCGGGCGGCCTTCTTCAACCATCTCTCGAATCTCTTCGACGATGGCGTTGAGCTTCTCCCGCTCCGTTCGATACACCAAATCCGCATACTCGTGGCGGATGAGGGTGCGGTTCGTCGGGACCGGAATGACCTCGAGCTCGTAAATCTTCTCGAACTCCGCCGCCTCCGTCTCCGCGGTTCCGGTCATGCCCGAAAGCTTGTCGTACATGCGGAAGTAGTTTTGGAAAGTGATCGTCGCGAGCGTCTGGTTCTCGCGCTCGATCTTGACGTGTTCTTTCGCTTCCACGGCTTGATGCAGACCGTCCGACCAACGCCGGCCCGGCATGAGACGCCCAGTGAACTCGTCAACGATGACGACCTGGTTGTCTTTGATCATGTAGTCGGTGTCACGCTTATAGAGCGTGTGAGCCCTCAATGCTTGATACACATGGTGCAAGTGGTGCATCTGCGACGGCTCGTAAATGTTGTCGAGACCGAGAAGCTTTTCGACGCTCGGAACCCCTTCTTCAGTCAGCGTTACCGTGCGTGTCTTCTCGTCGACGGTGAAGTCGAGATCACGGCGAAGCTTGGGGATGATCCGATCGACTTTGTAATAAAGATCCGTCGACTCCTCCGCCGGACCACTAATAATGAGTGGAGTCCGAGCTTCGTCAATGAGGATCGAGTCCACCTCGTCCACGATGGCGAAATGGAAGAGCTTTTCGACCTCTTTCCCGTCGGCCGACTTCGTGACTTTCGGGTACAGCTTGTGCACGAACAGCGACGGATCGAACTTCATGTTGTCGCGCAGGTAGTCGAACCCGAGCTCATTGTTCGTCGCGTAGATCACATCGCAGCCATACGCCTCTTGCCGTTCGGTGTCCGTCATGTCGTGCTGAACGATGCCCACGCTGAGTCCGAGAAACTTATAGAGCTTTCCCATCCACTCCGCGTCGCGGCGCGCCAAGTAGTCGTTGACGGTGACGACGTGGACGCCTTTGCGGGTGAGCGCGTTCAAATAGACAGGGAGCGTCGCGACGAGGGTCTTGCCCTCACCGGTCTTCATCTCGGCGATCTTGCCCGAATGGAGCACCATGCCACCGATGAGCTGGACGTCGAAATGACGCATCTCGAGAACGCGCCAACTCGCCTCGCGCGCGACGGCAAACACCTCGGGCAGAATGTCGTCGAGGCTTTCGCCCGACTCCAAACGGCTCCTGAACTCCGCGGTCTTGCCGACGAGCTCATCGTCTGAGAGAGGCTTGATAGAAGCCTCAAGCTCGTTGATGACCTCAACGACCGGCCACATCTTCTTGAGCTCGCGCTCGGCGTTGCTCCCGAAGACCTTTGTGAGAATCGTGTTAACTACTGACATAAGAGGGAATACGACCTAGTTAAAAACCACCAGTCTAGCAGAGGGGTTTGAAGCGGGCAAACCCGCCACGAAATCACGGCTGGATGAGAAATGGCTTGCGTCCTTCAATGCGATAAACCGAAAAGTCTCGGTGGTCGGTCGTAAAGACACAGTCGGTACCCAGCTCTTCCGCAAGCACGACCAAGGTCGCATCGGCAAAGTCCATCGGCAAGTCGTCGTACGAATCGATAAGCTCCCGACATCGACGCAGACTAGGGAGAGTTGACGGTACGAGGAGCGCACCACCCGCCAGGAAAAAGTCGAGACAGGTGCGCCGGCCGCCCGGAATCCTCCCCAACAAGTGCGTGGCCTCCGTTAGCACCGCTTCGCTGCTGACGACCGGCGCGGTCCAACTGTCAAAAAAGCGTGCGAACTCCTCGTGGCGCGTCTGGCTCCGGTCCAGCAAGGAAACGAGCGCTCCCGTGTCCAAAAGGAGCTCATTCGCCATTCTTGAGAGATTCCAAAATATAAGCGCGGTGATTCTCGGCAAGGTCGGGGATGCCGGACTCGAGCGACCCGATGAGGCCACGAACCCGCTCGGCCGATCTCGATTTCGAAGCCTCAGACGAACCCAAGAACTCGTTCAACGCCATCCTCACAATGTCGGACACTTTCACATTCAGCTTTTTTGACGCCGCCTCGAGAGCGGTCCGCAAGTCTTCGGGTATTCGCACTGTAACTTGAGATTCCATTGCACTGCATTGTAACACGTTTGCAGTGCAGTTCTTGGTACCCGACGAGTACGTTCGCCAGTGCACGACACGAGCGGAACAAATCTCGCGCGCGCGAGATTCGTATTGCAATACACCCTCTTCTTTCTGACGCTCCGAGCTATGGAATCGGAACCAGGCGCTCGAACCGCGCCAGTCGTTCACGATCCCGCAAGAACTCTTCCGGAAGAACCTTGATCGCAACCTCGCGCTCGAGCTTCGTATCCCGTGCGCGGTAGACCTCTCCCATCCCTCCGACGCCCAAGGGCGAAACGATCTCGTAGACACCTAGATGAGTCTCAGCGCGGAGTGGCATGCAGGAGCAATCCTATAGAAAAACGTCACACCGAAGGAGGTTAACGGTTCTGTTTCTCGTCCTCTATCGGTGGAGGCCAGACATGGGACACGACCAGATTCAAGGAACTGTTGCGGCTTTTTCTGCGGCCGTTCCTCGAGTACTTCTTCCCGGAAATAGCGCGCGAGCTCGACCTCACGACTCCGGAGTTCATGGATAAGGAGCTTTTCGAAGACCCGCCGGAGGGTGCCGCGCGGATCGCCGATCTGGTGGCTCGGGTGAGCACTCGTGAGGGCGAGCCCGAGCTATTGCTCATCCATATCGAGGTCCAGGCTGAACGGCGGCAAGAGATTCCCGAGCGCATGTTCGACTACTACACGTTGCTTCGGCGCACGTATCGACTGCCGGCGGTCCCGCTGGTGATTTACCTTCGGGGAGCCGATGGAAGCTTGACCCAAGAAGAGTACCGGGACACAGTCCTCGGCATCGAAACGTTGAGGTTCCGATACCACTGCCTAGCGCTCGCCCACCTCGACGCCGAGGAGCACGTGAACAGCGACGAAGCTCTCCTCGCGGGATTGGCAGCTTTGATGGACCGCTCCCGAGTCGCCAGGCCGCTTCAGCTTCGGTTGTCGATGTTGGACCGCATCGGCAGGAGCTCCTACGACCGCCACCGCAAGTTTCTTCTCACCAACCTAGTTGAGGTTTATTTCGAGCTCGGGGACAATGAAGCTGAACGCTTTCGAAAAGCGTTGGCACGCCCTGAGTTCAAGGAGGCGAAAAAGATGGCCACTTCCCATGTTGAGAGGATTGAAGAACAAGCCCGCAACGAGGGCGCTCTCAAAGCGAAACGAGAGACACTCGTCAGGCAGCTGACCCAGAAATTCGGAGCTCTTCCTCCAGAGCTCGAAACGCGAGTCACCACTTTGGCGACTGGCGAGGAGCTCGACACTCTGCTCGATCGAGTTCTCGTGGCCGAATCACTCGACGCGATGGACCTCGTAGACTAGAGCTGGCTCATCACCTAAGGAATCGGAACGAGCCGCTCGAGCTCGTCGAACCAATTGAGCACGACGCGGATCTTCTTCTTCGGCTCCTCGTCGCGGATCATGAGGAAGCGCTCGCCGTCCGGATGGATGTCGTAGTCGGGATTGTTGTTGTCGAGACGCGCTCGGGCAAGATAGTCGCCCTCAAACAATACGTCGGGTGCCCCCGCAGCGAACTGGGGCGCTCGTTGGATCGGGACCGAGAGAACTTGCTGGTCGTGTCGGTAATAGAGCTCGTCGCCTCTCGGAGACCACAGCGGCTCTCGACCGCCATCGCGTGAGACGAGTCGCCGCCATTCGAGCCCGGGGTAGGGCGTGACATAAACCTCTTCGATACCCGATTCGTTCGACACGTACGCCAGAAGTCGACCGTCGGAGGAAAGAGCCGGTAGATGGTTCTCGAACCGCTCATCGAACAGTCGGCGGGTGGTGCCATCCTCGCGCCGAACCCAAATGTGACGGTCGCCGCTTTCCGCCTCCGCCACGTAAAGAAGCTCCGTGCCGTCACGCGTCCAGTCCTTCGGGTAGAGGCCTAGCGAGCTTTGAACGAGAATCTCCGCGCCAGGGCCTCCATCGGCGCTTTGGAGGATGATTTGGTTCAGCTGGACACCGGAGCTCAGCGCGAGCGCTCGACTATCCGAGGTCCAGGCGATCGCGGTACCGCTCTGGGTCGTCAGTCTCGTTTCCGTTTGCCGCTCGAGATGGTAGACCCAGGAATCGTGTCCTCGGTCATGACGGGTGAAAGCGATGCGCGTGCCGTCCGGCGACACGGCAGGGTATTCATAAGGACCCGGTTCCATGGGTACCGCTGTCTCGCGACCGTAGCGATCGACCCAGACAAACCGCCGTTGAATTGTGGTGGCTCCGGGCACGTAGGCAAGATGCCCCGAGCTCGACACGGCATAGAACGTGCGATCCCCTGAACGATTCGACGAACTCGCCACACCCTCCACAACCGGAGTCGGGGCACCCGCGACTTCTAGACCCGACAAATCGAATGGCGCGGCGAGGAGAGTGCCATTCTGTGCATACAGGAGGTGTCCGGTGGGAAGATACTTGGGGGTATCTCCCTCCCCGAGGGCATCCAGGATCTTCCACTCTCCGTTCGCACCAGAGACGGCGATGCGGGACGCGCCTTCCAAAACGAAAGAGAAGAGCACGCCCGCACCCCGTGGAAGTAGGTCGGGATTCGTGAGTAGCTCGCGACGCTCCTCGCTGGCACGGATCACGACGGTGGGATCACCGCCGCCGTTGGGCACGCTTCGAATCTCCTCCCAGTCAATAGAGTCGTAGGCGATCATGCCCTCGTCCGACCAGCTTGCTCCGCCGAAGCCGCCCGTCGCGATCTGGGTCCGACCAGCGCCTCGGAGCGACACCTTCTCGAGCGTGGAAGGCGACTGCTTCAAATCGAAGAAGCCGATCCAGTTGCTATCGGGCGAGAAAAACGGGCCGAGCGCGCCGTCTGTGTTCGGGACCGGGAGCGAGGCATACTCATTCAGATGGCGGAGAAAGATCTGCGACGACTGGCTAACCCTCGCCGTGTAAGCCAGACTCGAGCCGTCCGGCGACAGGGCGATGCCGCCGAACACTAGCTCTTGGTCATCCAGATAAATCTCGAGCCTCGTCGTGGGGGCCGCGTTCCCATTGCCCGAGCGTCCGGCGGACCAACCCAACAGCGTGCCGAGAATCGCGAGACTCACGCCAACGACAATGGGAACGAAAACCCGACTCTTGGTGGGAGCCGCCGCGCGGGCTTGGTCTGAGCGATCGTCGCGAAGGTGCAGCGCCACGTCCCACGCGTCGCGCATCCGCTCGTTCGCGTCCTTTGCCAGGCATCGTTCGAGCAGCGTACGCACGCCTGACGTCGTCTGTGCGGGAAGTCGGACCCACTCCGGCTCGTTCTTCACGACCGCGGCGAGCGTATCGGTCACTGTTCCGCCCTCGAAAACCCTCGTTCCCGTCAGCGCTTCGAACAAGCAGCAACCAAACGCCCAGATATCGGTGCGCTTGTCGACACGCTTTCCACGCGCTTGCTCGGGGCTCATGTAGGGCGCGGTGCCGAGGATAACGCCCACCGCCGTTGCCTTCGTCCGCGTCGGCGATTGTGAAAGGTCCTCGTCGCTCGCGGCATCGTCCTCGTCGAGGGCTTTAGCGAGACCGAAATCGAGGATCTTGACGCCACCGTTCGGCGTGATCTTGATGTTCGCCGGTTTCAGGTCGCGATGCACGACGCCCTTGTCGTGCGCCGCGCCTAGCCCTTCGGCAATCTGAACGAACAGCCCAGCCGCTTCATCGAAAGGGATGGGACCACGCGCGATGCGCTCCGCCAACGTCTCGCCTTCAACGAGCTCCATGATGAGCAACTGCCGCTCATCGATGCTCTCGAGCCCATACAGGGTCGCAATGCTGGGATGATTGAGCCCGGCCAGTAGCTTCGCCTCTCGCTCGAATCGAGCGAGACGTTCACGGTCCCGCAAGAACTCTTCGGGAAGCACTTTGATCGCGACCTCCCGCTCGAGCTTCGTATCTCGCGCCCGGTAGACCTCCCCCATCCCGCCCGCACCGAGAGGCTCTAGGATTGCGTACACGCCGAGCTGTGTTCCCGGGGCGAGCGACATGCGGCGATTCTATCGGAAAAGCGCGAGCGAGGCGTGCGGCTGAACTGGTGGCGCACGTGTGCCACGACCTCGATTATTACTTTGAGCAACTCGATCCTGACCGAGTGAATCCAGAAAACGGGTCGACGAGCTCCACAAGGACGCGAACGTGCTAAATTTCCGAGGGTGGCCGATATCTACCTCGCGGTGTTGGTGGCGTATTTAGCCGCCATAGGTGTGTCGATGGCGTGGTCGATCTTCAAGGGCCGAGGGCATACGTTCGGTGGGTGGGATGGGGGGCTCTTGCTCCACGGCCGCACGTTGTCGCGGGGAGCGACGAAGGGCTCTCTGGTGATAGTGATTTCCCTGGTAGGCGCGGGTCTGTTCTTCGTGCTTCGGTAGGACGCCGCGGGCAGGCACGCGCGCGCCAAGACGTCGCGGAAGCGACGTGCCCCGCCTGATCGAGCTTACGGTGCGGTCGCGCTTGCGATGGGACGGTTTCTCGGGTCGAACGACCGGTAGTACTCGAGAATGTAGTCGAGCGGATGGACGGTTCGATCGTCGACCCACACCTCGTAGTGGAGATGCGGTGCCCGACTTCGGCCGGTGTTGCCGACATAGCCAACGACGTCGCCGCGCTTCACCCGCGCTCCCGCTTTGACGGCGAACTTCGACAGGTGAGCGTAGCGCGTCATCATGTCGAATTTATGGTCGATGACGACGATGTTGCCGTAAGTACCGCGCCTCGCCGCATACAGAATAATGCCATCGGCGGTCGCCACGACCGGGCGCCCCATGGGCGTCGAGATGTCGATCCCGTAATGCATTGCCCGCTGACCCGTGAACGGGTCGTTCCGCGTCCCATAGGTCGAAGAAAAATAGCCTCTCACCGGGAAGATCGACGGTGTCGAAGCCAGCATCACGGTGTTTTCCTCATAGAAACGCTCGAGAACACGACTCTGTTCTTCCAAATCCGTGAGCTCGCCGCGCATCCGGGAGAGCTCGTCCTTGACCTGACCATAGGCGCTGACAGGCGCCCCGATATCGAGGTCAACCGGGCCGCCGACTCCACCTTCGGCAACCTCGCCGCCGTTACCGAGCCCCGCCATGACGGATAGCTTCATGACGAAATCCTCGAGAGACGCGACTTGCTCGTTCAAATGCTCGACCGAGACTTCGTAGTCGAGATTTTGCCGTTTGAGCTCTGCATTGCCGAGCCGAAGCTCGCGCAGCTCGGTCAGTTCCTGGAAAAAAGCGTAGTAGTGCACCGTCAGTGCCCCGGCAGCGATCACCGCGACTCCGGCGAGAACGGCTAGCGTCTTGAGGGCCCCCGCAGTCAGACGCCATTTCTTATGCCGCTCCCCCGTGTGAGGAACAAAAATTACCGTGTAGGAACGTTTCATCATTCCGGACCCATAGATGAATTCGCGTAGTTATTGCCGAAATTAAAAGAATTGCGTGAGAGATGACTGAAGATGAGTCATCCGGTCAGCAAAAGTGCGCAAGTTCTACTACGGCCGAATGATTGTGTCAAGGATAACATATGGGCAAGGAAAGGTAAACCGTTGAGAAAAAGGCGTTTTCCCTAGATCAGCGAATATAGCCGAGAGCCCGGAGCTCACGTAGAACTTCTTCATCGACGGGACTTTCCGCCGTCCCGCCTAGACGGCTTCCGTCGTCGTGCGAGGCCACCCAACTCGGCGAGCGTGACGCCATCAAGGAAGGATCGAGCGCTTCGGTCAGCACGCGGCCGTCCATATCGCGCCCAGCGGGCAGCCCCATCAGGTACAACGCCGTCGGGGCGACATCGAAAAGCGTCGGAGTGTCGAGACGAACCCCCGCTCGGACGGGAGGTCCCCAAAGGAACATGACGCCTGACGGCGCACGGACGCCACCGCGGCCGTCATCGTAGTGGTTGAAACCGTAATTCCTGAACTGAAAACCGTGATCTGACAGCACTAGCAAAACCGTGTCGGGTCCAGCCTGCTCCATGAGACGACCGAGTCGCCGGTCTTCGTGCACATAGACCGGCTCGAGTACCCGCGCATAGGCCTCGTCCATCGTGTGCGACAATGCCTCGGTGACCGGACGCCCCTCCCCGCGAAGCTCCTCGTAGACTCTTTGAGCCACCCGCCTTTCGATGAAACGCCACATGTAGTGGGTGTGCACATCGATGGTTCGAAACAACGCTGTCACGAGATCCGCCTGGCCGCGCGAGTCGAGGAGGTGGGCCAAGCTTTGCTCTGTGATCATGTCGTCGTTGAAGACGCCGGCAGCGGTTTGAAACCGCGCCCGGAAGTTCGTCGACGGCATGAACCCACTGTCGGCGAGCTCTCGTGAGAATACCGGCATCCCGGCTGCTGCCAGGGCGTTGTTCGCCTCGACCCGACCCGGGAGGCTCAGCCCTTCGAGCTCTTCCGCGAGCTCGAGCGGAAACGTCACCTCGGCGACATCTTCATTGAGCGAACGCGGAAAGTGGTTCGAGACAATCTCGCCCGTGACCTCCTCGGCAGGCCACGTCGCCCACCAGTTGAGGATCTGAACGCTCTTGCCGCCGCTGGAGGCAATATTCCAGAGTGCCTCGGTACGACGCGATTGACCGGAGGCCAAGACTTTGCGTTGACCATCTTCGGAGAGCAATTGCCAGTCGACGATGCCGTGTTTGTCCATCGTCTTGCCGGTTGCGACGGACGTCCACAAAACGACGGACTTGGTGGGCTTGAATGTCTGGCAAGGAGCGTAGGCACCCTCGTCGACAAGCCTCCTGAAATTCGGAAGCTTTCCTTGCGACAGGAAATACTCGAAAAACTCCGGGTCCATCCCATCGAAACCCAGGATCATCACCGGATACGACGCCGGTTGCATGATGTCCGGCCGAGCCCCAGCCGTTCCAAGGTAGGCGACGACCACGACGAGCACCCCACCCAAGGCAAGCCAGATCCGTGTCATCGTCAAAGTCTACTTCACGCGACGACGAATTCCATGCGCGGAACATCTTCGACGGCCCATTCGATCGCGTCTCCTGCGAGCATGCGGCTCGATTTGTCCCTGCAGATCGAAGCTTTGCTGACAAGAGCCTCGACATCGAGCCCTTCTCTCGACGGAGTAAACCGTCCAAGCGCTTCCACGCCGCGCGAGAGCAAGTTCACGGCTCCTTGATGGTTCGCCGCCGCGACGTGATACATACCGACCGAGACGTGGATGAGCCCCTGAAGAAAGGCTCGCTCGTCACCCCGCGCCCCCTGCCAAGCGTCTTCCAGATAGTCGTGGCATTCGAAATACAGCTTGTCGTTGAACAGCCTCGCGGCTTCGGCTAGCAGTTCACGAGTGCTCACCGGGCGCCCTCAACTACGCTCGTCCCGTGGGTCATCGAGACCACAGTAGCATCGCCGCGGCGACTATTGTTCTAACCGAACATGCGGTCGGTGTGGACGCCGCCGGGAGCGGTCGTAAGATTCTCCAATAGCGAGTGCGCCTTATGTCGATGCGGCATGGTCGTTCGCGCGATAAGTGACGGCTTCTTGTAGATGAGCTGGCCCGACAGACGCTGCACCGGCGAGGTCAGCAATCGTTCGGGCGACCTTGAGCACGCGATGGAATGCCCGCGCGGAAAGATGGAGTCGCTCCGTCGCTCGTTTCAGAATCATCTCGGTCTTGTCGTCGAGACGACAGTAGCGGACAATCTGCTTCGCGGTCATGAACGCGTTGAGTTTCGTTTGTCCCCGACGAAACCGCGTCGCTTGGACGCGCCGAGCTTGGGCGACGCGACTTCTAACCTGCGCGGAAGTTTCTCCCTCAGCCTTATCGAGCATTTCATCGGACCTGAGCGCTCGGACGGCAACTCGCATGTCGATTCGATCGAGCAACGGCCCCGAGATCTTCGCCTGATACCGGTGGATCATCCCCGGCGTGCAATCGCACGGTCTCGCCCGTGCGCCGCGATAGCCGCACGGGCACGGGTTCATCGCCGCAACGAGCGTAAAGCGCGCCGGTAAGGTCGCCATTCGGTCGACGCGACGAATCCGCACCTGCCCCTCCTCCAACGGCTGACGCAGCGATTCGAGCGCGGGTCGAACGAACTCCGCGAGCTCGTCGAGAAACAAAACCCCTCGATGCGCCAGGCTCACCTCCCCAGGAGTGGGTCCGATGCCACCGCCGACCATTGCCGCAGTCGAGACGGTGTGGTGCGGCGCGCGAAACGGAGGGTCGGACACGAGCGCACCATCGTCGAGCAGCCCCGCCACCGAGTGGATCTTGGTCACCTCGAGCGCATGTTCGAAACACATCACCGGAAGAAGCGACGGCAGCCGCATCGCGAGAAGACTCTTCCCCGCTCCCGGGGGCCCACTCATCAAGAGGTTGTGCCCTCCTGCGGCAGCAATCTCCAGCGCCCGCTTCGCCGCGCGCTGCCCCTTGACGTCGGATAGATCCGGCCCCTCGGTCGTGCGCGTCCCGTTTCGCGGCGTAATCGGTGAAGGCGGTCCCCAATCCGCCGAAACGAGATCGACGGCCTCCCGGAGCGAGTCGACGGCGTATACCGCCACGTCTTTGACCAGCGCCGCCTCGGCAGCGTTCGCGCTCGGCACGACGACGCGGGCGATTCCCTGGGCCGACGCCTCGGAGACCGCGGCGAGGACACCCCGCACCGAACGAAGGTTGCCGTCGAGCGCAAGCTCACCGAGGAAAAACGCGCCCTCGAGTCGTTGTGCAGGGGCTTGCTTCTTAGCCGCAACCAGCCCGATCGCGACCGCGAGATCGAACGCAGAGCCCTGCTTCTTCACGTCGGCGGGCGCGAGATTGACGGTCACCGCACCCTCGAGCTTACCGAAGCCGCTGTTGGCTAACGCGGATCGCACCCGGACTTGAGCCTCACGCACCGTGGCATCGGGAAGCCCAACCATGCGGAAGCCCGTGACTCCGGGCCCAATATCCACTTCGACTTGGATCACGAGCCCGTCGACACCGAGCACGGTGCCGGTCTTCGTTCTTGCTAGCATGCTTTCTATAGACGTGATCGGGAGGGTCAACCCTCCCTCTGAAGAGCGGTATTCGGCATACGGCTTACGGCGTACGGGATTCGTGGCAGAACTGGACAGCTCAGCCAAACTCGAAGTCGTTAGGTTCGGGCACGCGCCCGGGCACGGGCACCATGGCTTTCAATTGAGCGTTTGCCTCCGGAACGGGGTCACGCCAGGATGCTCCCTACCGGCACAGCTCGGCACGGGGGAACGTCTTCCGGAGCGGCGGGGAGCTGGACCGGATGCCGTATGCCGTATGCCGTATGCCGAGCTAGTTAGTTAGTTCCCGACGCGATTCGGATCGTGAGCCTCTCGCCCGCCACGATGTGGTCGGAGCTCATGTTGTTCCACAGGCGGATGTCTTCGATGGTGACACCGAAGCGGCGTGCGATCCTGGAGAGGGTGTCACCGGAACGGATTCGGTAGCTCGTCGGCCCGGCGTCGGCTTGCGCGTAGGTCGTGCCTTCTCGCAAGTAGAGCTCTTGGCCCGGATAGATCCGGGTCCGCCGGTTCGAGAAACCATTGACTCGTCGAAGCGTCGCGATGCTGACGCCTTGTTCTTCGGCGATGTGACCCAACGTATCGCCAGGGCGGACCGTGTAGGTCGCACCGCCGCTCGGCGCGGGTGCGGGTGCGGGGCTAGCTCGCCGCGCACTCAGTGAAGCTGCGGCGGTCTCGGTTACGATGATCGTCTGGCCGGGGTAGATTCGTGTCGCCCTCGGAGCCATCCCGTTGAGAGCCCGGAGCTTTTGAAGCGACATGCGAAACGCCGACGAAATCTCGCCCAGGGTGTCGCCGCGCTGAACGACATAGACGCTCTCCCCATTCTCCGCAATGGCCTCGCGCCGCTGCACCGAACGGATCCGCTCGCCACCACTTCCGGGTGGTACCGGCACCGTCAAAACTTGTCCCGGGTGGATGAGCGAGCGGCGGCTAATATTGTTGGCTGCCGTGAGCGCATCGATCGTCGTCCCATATCGAGACGCGATACGAGACAGCGTGTCACCACGGCGCACAACATGGGTTCCGAACCGCACGCGCTCAGCTTCAGGAATCTCCGCGAGCGCGACCCGGAATTCCTCGGCCTTGCCTTTGGGGATGCGTAGCGGGTAGCTGTCGGCGTCGAGCGGGGTTACCCACCGGCGAAGCTCCGGGTTCAAGAACTTCATGTCGTCGAGAGCGACCCCTGCCGACTTGGCGGCGGTCGCGAGATCGACCGCGTACTCGAGTCTCACCACGTCATACTCAATGGGCGCGGTCGTCGAGGGTACGAAGCCGTAAGACTCGGGGTTTTTGCCGATCACGGTAGCGGCAATAATCAACGGCACGTAGCTACGGGTCTCTCTCGGCAGCACTCTTTTTTTCGCGTGCACCCAAAAGTCGCGACTCCCGGTGCGACGGATCGCGCGCTCGACCCGCCTCTGACCCGAATTGTAGGCTGCCATGACCAGGTACCAATCGCCGAGGTCGTCGTACAAGTCTTTCAAGTGTCGCGCCGCGGCGCGAGTCGCCTTCTCGGGATTGAACCGGTCGTCCACCCAGAAATTCTGACGCAGCCCGTAGGCCCGACCCGTGCCTTGAATAAACTGCCAGATACCGCGCGCTCCGGCCCGCGATACGGCGCGCGACTTGAACGCGCTCTCCACCATCGCGAGATAAATCAAGTCCTGGGGGATGCCTTCTTCCTGAAACACCCGCCGGATCATCGGAGCGTAGTAGCCCGAGCGGTCGAGGGCCTCCTGGAACCAATCACGGCGCCGCAACTGGAACATCTCGATAATCGATCGCACGCGTGCGTTCAATTCGATCGGAATGTCGTAGGTAATCTCCGGGGAATCGCTCGCCGCGACGGACTCGTTCAGATCGCTGCTGAGGTCCGCGAGCAACGCATCGCTGGTGAGCTCGTCGACCGCGGCGCTCTCCGCCTGTTCGGAAGCGGCGGCATCGTCGGCTTGGGCGTTGAGCGCAGCCCTCTCGGTGTCGTGGATCGTCGCGAGGAGATCGTCATAAAGGCTCTGAGCTTCCGGACTCGACTGGACGCCGCCGGTTAAGCTCAGGAGCAGGTCAACCGCTTGGTCGAACGCTAGCCGGGCGCCGATCCACTGGCCTTGGAGCGCAAGCCCTTCGCCTCTTTCCAGCGCGGCGCGCGCCGAACGGATGATGTCTTCTTGAGACCCCGCCGCGACATCTGGAAGCGGGGGTGTCACCGGTTCGGTGGCGGTCTTCTTCCCCGAGCAGCCGATAGCGAACACCGCCGCGATCGCGACGACAGCGACCATACGAGAAACGCGCACACATACCCGTCGGTTGAGAATTACCGGCACGCTCGAACCTCCTCTTTAGACCCGCAAAAAAATGTTGTTCTCGTTCCCCAGCTCACGTGCGGACGGCGTGATGACTGTCGACGACCCCACGGGAAGCTTGCGACCGTCATGAACCGCAGAACGAACGTCGTCCTCGGAAACAAAGTCGAGAGCGTTCACCGCAGGCGGAAAGATCCTTTCTAAGGATGGCCCAGAAGTGCCCTCGCCTTCAAACGAAACGTCGGCCTTCGCAGGTGCCAAACCACGCGCGTCGAGGAATCGGGAAACCCGATCTTCGAGCGGCGGAAGACTATCTGCCGACCGACTCGCCACCAACGACGCCCCGGCGGCGATGCCTGATGCGACTGGAGCCGACGCCGGCGCGGTACGCTCGCCTCGATAACCGTACGCTTCTAGAGCCGCATTGATATCGACGCTCCTCACCTCGTACGCGAGCCGCTTCACGTTGATGAGATGAAGCGGCGTAATGTTGTCCGAGGTGATGTTGCCTCCGTAGGAGCCGCACCCGAGCGTCATCGCGGGAGCCAGGCCCGTGGAGAACCCGACAGCGCCGTGGGTCGCAGGTGAGTTCGCCACGATGCGCGACGCGGGTTTTTGGAGCGCAAATTCGCGAATGACGTCGTCGTTTCCAGAATGAATCGACAGCGTGTGCCCCATACCGCCGTAGCGAAGAATCTGTTTGGCGCGCTCGCAGCCCTCTTGCCAATCGCCGACGACATAAAACGCGAGGATGGGCGACAACTTCTCGATCGACAGGGGGTAGTCACGACCCACGCCGTCCAGCTCGACGACGAGAACGCGCGTCCCCTCGGGCACGGAGAAACCAGCCTTCTCAGCGATGAACCGAGCGCTCTTGCCGACGATTTCCGGATTCGCGAGCCTCGACGGCAAGACCGCGACGCGCGCCAGTGTTTGCGCCTGTTCGGAATTCAGGAACGCACCACCTTGCCGGGTCACCTCTTCGCGAACCCGAGACTGGATCGAGGTGTCGCAGATTAACGCTTGCTCGGAACAGCACAACGTTCCGTTGTCATAGCTCTTCCCGGTAATGATGTCGCGAACCGCCTTGGGAACATCGGCGGTCGACTCGATGTACGCGGGAACGTTCCCAGGGCCGACACCGAACGCTGGTTTTCCCGAGCTATACGCCGCGCGGACGAGACCCATGCCACCGGTGGCAAGCACGACCGCGGTGCGACGATGACTCATCAGCTCGCGCGTGCCTTCGAGCGAGACCTCGCTCATGCACTCGACGATTCCCTCAGGCGCGCCCGCATCGAGCGCCGCCTTCTTCATGATCTCGGTCGTCTTCAAAATGCAGCGCTTCGCTGACGGGTGCGGCGACAACACCACGCCGTTTCGTGATTTCAGGGAAATGAGAATCTTGTAAATGGCGGTCGACGTCGGATTCGTCGACGGGATTATGGCAGCAACAACCCCGACCGGCTCTGCAATCTCGCAGACTTTCCGCTCGGGAAACTCCCGAATGATCCCGACGGTCTTCATGTCACGGATGAATTCGTGAACGTCCTCCGAGGCAAACTTGTTCTTGATGAACTTGTGCTCGACGACGCCGTAGCCGGTCTCGTCGACAGCTAATTTGGCGAGCTCGGACGCTGCGTCGGACGCGGCGCGAGCGCACGCGGCCACGATGCGGTCGACGTGCTCTTGCGTGAAATGAGAGTAGCTCTCCCATGCCTTCCGCGACGCGAGAACCAGGTCTCTCGCCTGTTGCACGGAGCGGAGATCGTTGTCGCGCGTCATGGGTACGTTATCGAATCTAGCTCTCGTGAGCGTCGACGCTACGCAGCTCAGACCTCATCCGGCAAAATCGACTCGACGTCGTCGAACGGCATGGGGATGACGTGGACGGCAACGAGCTCACCGACCCGGCGGGCGGCATGAGCCCCCGCATCCGTGGCAGCGTTAACCGCGCCGACGTCGCCGCGCACCATCACCGTGACGAACGCAGCATCGATACGCTCATAACCGATGAGATCGACCCGGGCCGCCTTCACCATGGCGTCAGCGGCTTCGATCGCGCCAATCAGTCCTCGCGTCTCCACCATACCGAGTGCGCCGCCCTTCGCTGACATTTATTTAGAGATCATCCAGAATTCGGTCGGACTCGGGGAGCTCTCGCTAAGTTGTTCAAAGGACTAACTCTGACCCGATCTCGTGAGACTATAGCAAAGCCGTTTGAATAAGGTCAAGGAATCCCGGCCGAAGGCGGCAAACTCTTCATGGTGTTGACGGGTCAGAGCTCGCGTGACATACTCCCGGGTTTGCTTGCGGGGAATTGCGCGCAAACGACACGGGTGCCTACCGGCACCACCAGGAGTATGAGGGGCATGCAACGACACCACTCGAGATTCGAGACCACTCGTTCGGCAACGACTCTGTTGCTTGGACTAGCCGTTAGCTTCGGCCTTGCCGGCTGCGGCAGTGAAACACCATCTGAAAGCCGTCCCATCACCGCAAGTATCGATACCAACAAGGCGAGAGCGCCCATCGGTAGCCCGATTGCGATCAGCTACCGCTTCGACGTCGGTGCCGATTCTGCACCGATCGAAAAGGACTACCGCGTTTTTGTGCATTTTCTCGACTCGCACAACGCGCTGCTCTTCAACGACGATCACGATCCGCCGGAGCCCACGAGCTCCTGGAGCGCAGGCGCCGAGTTAGCGTACGAGCGAACCGTATTCATCCCGTTGTACCCGTACCTCGGGACCGCCACGATCCAACTCGGCCTGTACATTCCCGAGACCGGCGAGCGCCTGGGGCTCAGCGGATCCGAAACCGGCAACCTCGCTTTTCAGGTCGGCCAGATCGAGCTCTTGGATCAAAAAGAGAACATTTTTCTGGTCTACAAAGAGGGGTGGCACCAACTCGAAAACGATCCAGACAATCATTCCAGGGAGTGGCAGTGGACCAAGCGAGAAGCGGTCTGTTCGTTCCGCAATCCCAAGAAGGAAAGCGTTTTGTACCTGGAAGCCGATACGAACGTAACCGCCTTTGAAGAGCCTCTCGAGGTCACGGTGATGGTTGGAGACAACGAGATCACCAAATTCACGGTTGAAGACCGCAACCCGTTCCTGAAGAAAATAAAGATCCCCGCCGACGCCCTCGGCGACGAAGATTGGGTCGACTTGAGACTAGTCAACAGCGAGTCGTTCGTGCCCACCGAAAAAAACATCGGTGACGACACTCGAGAGCTCGGCCTCCGAGTCCACCACCTTTATGTGGATACGCATACAGGAACCTGATTCGGCAAAGCCGTATTAGTTTCCTGTCCCGTTTCCGAGCCCGAGCAACTAATCCTCGTCGGTTTCGGAAAGCTCAATCTCCAACCGAATCCTGGCACTCGCCCCTGGCTCAACCGGCGGAAGCTCCACCTTGATCGCCCCTGGAACAAAGTGATTCGCGTCGTCACCGACGAGCTTCAAATCCACAAGGATGCCCGTAGCCCGCCCAAGAACGCCCTTGGGGAGTTTCGCCGCCGCTTCTGCCTCAGCGAAGACGATCGTCTTCGATTTGGCAGTGTCACCCCCTTTGACGCGGGGGCCGCCAAACGCCATCTCGCGGAGCTTCGACAGCTCGCGCTCAATGTCAGGGGATGACTTCGTCGCGACTTTCCCCAGTGCCGCAGCCGATGGAATCACGGCAACATCAACCCCCTGCATCGTTTCGGGATTCGCGGCGAACTCGATTTTGACCTCCGCAGTCGAGGCTTCCGTCCCCACGTTCCCTTCTGGAACGGCTAGCGCCGGCTCGGATGCGGCCTCGGGTTCCCGCATCGACTCCGGGCCCCGCGTGATGTCAACCGCCTGCGGGTCGAGCTCATCTTCGAGCTCGGAGAAGAGCTCATTACTCGCTTCAGCCTCCCGCACACCTGCGGCCACTTTTTCGTCGCTCGGCGGTAGTGCATCAATGACCGGAAGGGGCGGTTCATCCTTGAGTGGAGGCTTGAGTGGAGGCTTGAGTGGAGGCTTGAGTGGAGGCTCGAGTGGAGGCTCGAGTGGAGGCTCGAGTGGAGGCTCGAGTGGAGGCTCGAGTGGAGGCTCGAGTGGAGGCCCGACTTGCGGCGACGACGCGCCTGACTTCAGCACCTCCGCGGTCTTGGACGTCGCCGTCTCCTCGGTCACGCCTCCAAGTGCGACGAGCACCGGCGGCTCTGCATTCCCAGAGATCTTCCGGTGGACCGCGGCCAGTGTTTTCTTCGAAATCGATTTTAGCGTCTCGAAGACGCCGACTCCGTGAAGTGCCGCTCCTTCGTACGAATCGAAGCCATCCGGATTGAGATGCCGGTCGAGCGCCTCGATCGGGAGTATGTTGCGGAGATCTCGTTTGTTGTACTGGAAAATGAAAGGGATCTTGCCGAGAGGTTGGTTTAACTCGTCCAGGTTCTTCCTGAGGTTTCGAAAGCTCTCGATGTTGGCATCGAGAGCGGGCTCCTGAGAATCAGCGACGAACACGATCCCGTCGACGCCTTTGAGAACGAGCTTTCGCGTCGTATTGTAAAAGACCTGCCCGGGGACGGTGTACAGCTGCAGCCGGACCCGCATCCCCCCGATCGTTCCGACCTCGAGCGGCAACAAATCGAAAAACAACGTGCGATCCGCTTCGGTTTCGAGACTGACCATTTCCCCGCGGGATCCTGGGTCGGTCCGCGAGTGAATTTGATGGAGATTCGTGGTTTTCCCGCAGAGCCCAGGACCGTAGTACACGATCTTGGCAGACACCTGCATGGTCGTGTAGTTGAAGAAAACCAACGAAGTTGCCTCTTATGCTTTTGAAAATCAGATAGATAGAGCTATTGAGATCTTATCGACAGGAGTGACAAGCGTCAAGGAAGGCCGAAACGCTCCCCGTCGAGGGGTGAGGGTCGGACTCAGTTGCGCCGATTACCGCGGTTTCAAGATCGCGTACACCGGTAGCCCCACACCGTCGAAGTGTTTGATCACCTCGTGAGCCGGGGAGGCCTCGGGATCCTCCGCTTGATACTTGACCTTAACGTAGTCGTCGAGGCGCGACATGACGACATCGTCTTTGAAGGTCGTTTTGTCCATCGTCAGACAGTTCTTGCACCAAGTGGCCCAAACGTCGACTAGGACCATCTTCTTTTCGGCCTTGGCCTGAGCGAGTCCGTCGGCGAGAGACGGAACCCAGCCCTCGTCGATTTTCTCTTGAACACTATCGGCCACTTGGGTCGCATCGACCCATCGCTGGCTAACGATCTCGTACGCCAAATATCCGTAATACGAAGCGAAACCCAATATCAAAACACCGAACGCCTGCTTCACCCGAACCATCCACATACCCGGTCGAGGGAGGAGCGAAATGCCGGCACCTGCGATGGGCCACGGAATGGCCATCCCGATGCCGAGCAAAAACGGAAGCGCCAGCGCGAGCACCTGCCCTTTGGCGTAGAGGTCGCTCGAGAACACCACGACTTGGATGACCACCGGGGCAACACACGCCCCCGCCAGGAGCGCGGCGACAGCCCCCATGCCGAACGCGACGAGAAACTTCCCACTTTTTTCAGAGAACTGTATTTTGGACTGCAGGCTCGAGAAATCGATCGCGATGACGTCGAACATCGCAAGCGCCAATACGACGAACAAAACCGCGATACCCAGGTTGAACCACGGTGAGGCATTGATGGTGCCGAACGTGCCTGCTGTCAGGATCACAATGAGCCCGAGCACGCCGTAGACGAGCGCCATGGCAAGACCGTAGGCCCCTCCGAGCGCGAACCCCTGCGTGCGGCTTCCTCCCTGCGCACCCGCACCAATGATGCCGAGGTTGATCGGGATCATCGGAAGAACGCACGGCGTCAAGTTGAGCGCGAGTCCCCCGAGCAGGACGATCGCGACGATGGCGACCGTGCCTCTCCCTTCGAACCAGCCCTTTTGGACCCGCCCGGCTTCAGCGTCGTCGATAAAGGTGACGAAATCGGCGCTGCCAAGAAATCCGCCCGTGGTCCCAACCACCGCGAAGTCGTCGAGCGCAACGAGGACGTCGCCCCCATCGCTCGACGACGGAGGCGCGTTCGACAGATCCAACACCGGTGCCACGGCGAGAACGCCCGCCGGCGTCGTTTTCGTGAAATCGATCGCATCGAACACAGCGGCGTTCGTGGGGTTGATCGGCTGATCGCCACCGACGACAGACAACGCCACTTGAATCGACATCTTGTCGGGTCGATAGCAGACTTTGTCGTCACACGCTTGATAGTTGAGCTGCCCATGAAGCACGTGCTCCCCGGCAGCGAGGTCCGGACCGAGATTCAACACCACTCCGATGGCGAACTCCTCCTCGAAGACCGCGAGCGGAGTCTCCGAGCCACCCGTCAATAGGTGAATGGCTTCGGGAAACGCGAGCCCGTCGACACCCACGCCATCGAGCGGCACGAACTCGAGCGAGGTCGGGATCAGGTACTCCTCGAGAGGCTCATTCGAGTTCACATGAAAACCCTGCTGCAAACGAACCTGCACCGCCGCTCGGGCACTGGTGCCGGCGTGAACACCGTCAGACGCCAAGACCGGCGCCACGTCCACTTGGATGCGACCCGGCTGCGTCACAGCGGTCGCGGGCAGCGCGAGCAGCGCAAGTGCGGCGAAGAATCTAATGCGCATAGTGGGGTCATTTTACTTCAAGGAGCATCGGCGCGCAGTGAAGTGCGGCATACGGTATACGGTCGATGCTCGTTTGAATTTGTGTTCTCATCCCAAACACTTTCGCCTCGGTGCGGTTTCTGCACCTTCGAACAGGCCGAAGTCACATCGAGGCGCAACCATGCCGGACAGGCGCGCCACGCCAAACGAGGCCGTATACCGTATGCCGTTTCCACTTGATCCCAGCGCCCGATCACGATAATTCCTCGCAACTCATGCGGTTTGGTATCGCGCTGCTGCTCGTTCTCGCCGCCCTCGGCGTCAGTGCCTGCAGCAACGCTGGCGCTTCCCCCGAGCAGCCCATTGCGTTTCCGCACAAGCCACATGCCGATGCGCAGATCGGTTGCGTGTTTTGTCACGAGTTCACCGATTCCCAGGCGGCAGCGGGGATGCCCCGGACGGAGCTTTGCGGGAGCTGCCATAGCGCAATGCCCCAGGAGAGCGAGGCATCGCAAAAAACGATGGAGTACGTCGACGCCGAGGAGACAATTCCCTGGGTCCGGCTCTACGAGCTACCGCAGTACACGTACTTTCCTCACAAGTGGCACGTCCGCGCTGACATCGAGTGCGCCGAGTGTCACTCCACGATTGGTGAAAGCATGACGGCAACGCGCCACCGGGTCCTGGAGATGCAGTGGTGCCTCGACTGCCATGAAGCGAAGCAAGCTTCGGTTGACTGCGTGGCTTGCCACAAGTAGGCATTGAATGGATCGACGTGAGTTCCTGAAAGGAAGCGTGTTCGACGGCCACCGCAGGTCTCGCTCTCGACGCCTGTGCGCCCGAAGCAAGCCAGCTGATTCCGATTCTCATTCCTGAAGAGCCGTTCGTTCCCGGTGAGCAGACGTGGACGCGCTCGACTTGCTTTGAATGCACCGCCACCTGCGGGATCGAAGTGCGGCGCATCGATGGGCGGCTGGTCAAAGTCGAAGGGAATCCCGAGCATCCAGTGAGCCGCGGCGGTCTCTGCGCGCGCGGGCAGGCAATCCCGCAAGCGATGTACCACCCAGATCGCATCCAAACACCGCTCGAGAAGCAAAGCGACGGGAGTTTTACGGAGCTCGGCTGGGACGACGCTCTCGACCGAGTGGCGGCCCCGCTCGAAGGGGCGACCGACATCGCTTTCCTGACGGGAGCGTCGACAGGTCACCGACGTGAAATCGTCCTGCGATTTCTTCAAGCGTTGGGCTCGACGCGTCACTTCGTCCACGATCCGTCTCCCCTCCATCGCCCGGTGAGCGACGTCGATATCGAAAACGCGGGCTACCTCGTCTCGTTCGGCGCAGAGCTCTTGGAATCCCACACGTCACCGGTGAGATTCGGACGCGGCCTGGCCGCCCTTCACCAAGCTCGTCCCGGGCGACGCGGAAAATTTGTCATGGTGAGCCCGCGGCTGCCCTTGACGGGGGCGAACGCGGACGAGTGGATTCCCACTCGTGCCGGCGAAGAGCTCGACGTGGCACTTGGCATCGCTCACGTTCTGATCCGAGATGGTCTGTACCAGCTGCCAGGGAGCGAAAACGCGGAAGGGTTTGCCGAGTTCAGTGCGTTCATCGAAACCATCCAGCCGAGCCTCGGGGTCGAACGCCTTGCCCATGAAATGGTCGAGCACCGACCGGCCATCGCCATCGCCGGTCGAGGTAGAGGGCTCGGCGCCGCGGCATCGCACTTGAACGCACTCCCAGGAGTGCAAACCGCACCGGCGAGTGCGCCACCGTTCGAACCGTGGCCGGCGATTGCGGGACGGGATGGCAAGACACTCGAAGCCGTCCTCGCTGACGATTTCGTCCACCTCGCATCGGCCACCGAGCCGTCGTCACCTCAGGACAAACAAGCGTTCGTGAACGCGATCACGACCGCGCCCTACGAGATCGTGGACATCTCGCTGAGCTCACTCCGAGTGAAGTTCACCGACGACACCGCCGTTGTCGTAGGGATTCAAAACGTGCAAGTGCAGCTCGCAGACAAAGAAACGGTGACGTCGTCGGGAAGCTTCACCGACGTGTTCCGCCGGGTAGACGGACGTTGGCACCTTTGGTTGGCGCATTCGACCGAACTCTTTACGTGCTAATATATGGACGTTTTTGTCAACCTCGAGGGAGGCTCCAAGAAATGAACAGGACTTTGGCTCTGGTCGCAGTCGCATTTATTTTGTTCGGCGGTTTGGCATTGGCGCAGGAGGAACTCGCTCCCTGGGAAATCCCGCCCGAGGCGTCAGCTGTGGAGAACCCTCTGGAGAACACCCCCCAAGCCGTGGCCGCTGGCGAAGCGACGTACGGAAAACACTGCAAGATGTGCCACGGCGATATCGGGAAGGGCGATGGGGCCGCAACCCAGTTCATCAAACCCGCGCCGCACGATATGACCACCGCCAAAGTCCGCGACGCCAACACCGACGGCGACATCTTCTATAAAATCACGACTGGCAAGCGACCGATGCCCGCCATGCAGCGCAAGCTGTCCGAAGAAGAGCGGTGGCAGGTCGTGCTGTTCGTGCGGGCGCTTCAAGCCAACTGACCCATCGAATGGGTAATCGAATGAGATTCCTGCCCGCGGCAGCCCTTGTTCTCGGCCTCTCCTTCGTCGGCGGATGTCAGCAGCCGGAGTCAGAGCCGACCGCCGATTCTGAGTCTCCGCCCGAAAACGCGGCGCCGGCGCTCGTTCTCGAGAAGGTCGACGGCAGTGGGATCGTGTCGCTCTCCGAACAAAAGAGCAAGGTCGTGCTCGTCGACCTCTGGGCCACTTGGTGTGTCCCCTGCATCGCCGAGCTGCCACACCTGCAGGCGTTGTCCGAGGAGCTTCCGGACGAGGATTTCCTGATGCTCGGCATCGTTCTCGAATCCGGCGAGCGCGAAGAGATCGCCGAATTCCTCGCAAAGAAAGAAATCACCTACCCGCAAGTCTTGGGCAAAGACGACACCGGGGAAGCCTTCGGTCCTTTTCTCGGCTACCCGACGAAGTATCTAATCGACCGAGATGGGCTCGTCGTCAAACGCTATTTCGGGATCATCGGCGAACAGCTCGCTGAAGACGTGAGGACGGTGATCCGCACCGGCGTCCTAGAAGAGCAACCCGCCAACTAAGCGCCGAGCCCAATACCAAGTCGTGCCCGTGCCCGCGTGCCCGTGCCCGGTTTTCCCCCGCCACCGCAAAAAGGGACATCCACGAGAAGAAGCTCGCATCGCGTCGCCTCAATCAATCGGGCACGGGGGCATCTTGGGGGCGACGGCAACTAAGTCACTAGCACTTAGCGCGGCATCATTGTATATTTCTTGTTAGGATATCGATCACCCTCGATAACCTCATCAGTCCCGTTTGAATTCCTGAAGACCTGCGGCTCTCCTGTCACCGGCGGGCCGCTGCGCACAAGACACAGTCGAGGAGCTTAACAAGTGGCACACGAACAAGAGACGGTTCTAGCCGCCAAGGCGAGTTTCGACGGAAAGCTCGAAGGCGTGAACATCACCCTAGAGGGTCGTTTTCGGGGCGATCTCAAGGCGAGCGGCGTCGTGCGGATCCTCGAAGGCTCGGACGTCAACGCGAAGGTCCAAGCCGCGATGGTCGAGATCGGTGGCAAGTTCGAAGGTGACATCAACACCGAATCTCTTCGGCTTTTGGGGCCAGCGCATGCGACCGGTACGTTCCGAGCCAAGAAGCTGAGTGTCGAGGAGGGCGGTCAACTCGACGGTGAGTTCGAAATCGGAGACGGGCCGCCACAACGTATGGTGCGAAACGCGCCATAATAGGCCTGCTGGAAGCAGTTCGAGAGGATAAGCGACCCGTGGCCAAGAAGACGACGAAAAAGAAAAAAAAGTCCCCGACCAAAAGAAACGCTCCCGTCAAGCGGGGAAAAAAAGCTGCGAAGAAAACCGGCAGCGCTCGCAAACGCGAACAAAAGACCGAGATCGTCTTCGCTTACGCCGAGATCGATTTCCTTCGCAAAATCACGGGTAAGGACATCGAGGCGGCGTCGCCCAAAGAACGCCGGGCACGACTCGCCCTGCGAGACAAGCTCTTGGAAATAAACTTCGGTGTCCCTACCGCAGGAGGTGGAGGGCTGATCGTCCTCGAGCTCATGCGCCCCGAGGTCGATTTCCTGCAACGCATCACCAAGGAAGTCTACAGCTTCATCACTGCAGAGGAGCGCCGCGCCCGCCTGATCCTGCGAGAAAAGATCCTCATCGCAGTGGAAAAAGTCACCGGCAAGAAAATCCAACTGGAAGAGCCGCTTTAACCACAGGCTAGCGCAGTGAGATCTACGTTTCCGTAAAACGGCAGAAGTCCGGTTCGTAGTCGAACGTCACCACCGTCGAGCTCTCGTTGCCGGCTTGCAGCACTTCGAGCTCGACACCGCTCGTGGCCGACTCGCGGAAAACAGCAGCCAGATCGGCATCGCGCGAAGCAAGGAGCGTCGGGTCGGTGGTCGCCGCAAGTATCAACACATCGAGCGAGTCCGCAAGAGACTTGAGCTGAGAGACGACTTTACCAGCGCCGCCATCACGCGACACTTTCTCCAGAGAATCGATGACGACGAGGCACGATGTGTCGGCGTCGGCATCAATTAGTTTCTTGACGAGCTCTCGCGCAACAGCAAGCTCGAGCTCCGCCTCGACTTCGAAGACGAAGACTCGCTTGAGCCACGATGAAGCCTTACGGCCTTCGGTGTCGATGCGCTGCCACTCTGGCGAGTCTTTCTTGACCCGACCTTTTTCCAGCTCGCGGATGGAAACACGGGCGAGCCGCGCCAACGTTCGCAGCCGCAACGCCGACTTGGGAAGCTCACTCGCGATATAGAGGCAGCGCAAGTCGCCGCCGCTCGCAAACTGGTCGGTGATCTGTTTCATGAACGTGAACAGGCGTTCCCGATCTTCATCGACGAGCAGCATGAGCCCGGGACTGAGACCTCCCAATCCCGCGTCGAGCTGGGCGAAGCCGGTAGCGAACGTCTTGCCCTGTGTCGCGGCGAGCTCGTCCATGTAGTTGGACCAATCGTCGCCTTCCGACGAAAGGACGGCTTTGACGATCTTCTTTGGAGAAGCCACCGCCGGGGACGATTTCGCCCGCGCTTTCACCGCCGATTCGGCCTTGGGAGCTTTCTTAGGCGGCGGCGCCGCCTTGACCGGAGCCGCGGACGCCACCGGGTCCGGCAACCGCGATGG
>CAMYKY010000025.1:35042-46590 GCA_947259165.1 uncultured Acidobacteriota bacterium
CAGGAGTCGACTGCTCGAGCTCACTCATATCGAACGCGATCTCTATATCCGGAGACGACACTTCCGGCGTTGGCACGATCGCCGGGCTCGATTTCCGTAGATGTTCCTCGGCGATCTTTTTCTTGACGTCGCTCACCGGGCGAACCTGAGTCGCATCGGCTTTCTCTTCAACGACGACCGCCGGCTCCGACTTGGGAGGCGTTACCGTGGGCGCCATCCCCGTCCGCGAGCGCTCCTTCATCCGGACCACCCAGGACGTCAAGTCCGACAACCCAGGAAGCGTCCCGCTGAAGAGCTCATCCATCATGGAATCGCCGGGAATGTTTTGTCCGGTCTTTTGGAGCTCCTCGTCCAAGTTCGAGGAAATCACGTACTCGCCGCGGCGATGCAGCTCGGCGAGCGTCTGGAACACCGCCCGGTTCAGCGGGAAGTAAAAATCTTCATCGGAAAGACTGTCCAGGATCTTGTACTTCAGCTCCGATCCCGCGGTATTGATCGTGAGACAGAGCGCTTTGAGCACGGAGGCCTCGAGTGCACGAAGCTCGTCCGTTCCGATCGCCTCGGACTGCTCGGGGTTCGCAGCCATGTGAAACACTCCCTCGACCGAGGCGGCGTCAAAACCACCTCTTCGACGTTAACTGACTATTTTCAAGGATCTTACCTTTACTGTAGCAAGGTTGGCCTCGACCGGCAACCAACCGCCCACAGTAGCTAGGCTGCCTCCTCTACGGTATACTTAATCAAGTAAATCCTGCAAAATCAGGCAATAGGACATGGAGCTCAGCAAAAAAAGCGAGTTGACCGTAGGTTCTGCGTCCTACGTGATCCACACGGAGCTGACTGACGAGGCGTCTCAGTCCATTCGGACGCAGGTCCTTGCCAGCAACGGCTCGGTCGTCTTCGAAACGTCCCTGGATATATCTGCACTGCGTCCTATATTTCAAAATACCCAGGAGGTGTTCGCACGCCTGGAAGCCCAGCATCAAAACGTGGTGAACGAGCTGAAACAGGGCCGGCTGAACGACTCGAAAACCGCAGCCGCAACGACCGCGATCGGCTCGCCGGACCTCGAATCCGACGCACTCGACCACGCCGTGTCCTTGCTCAGCGCGGGGAACTTCGAAAAAGCTACCGCCGCGCTTCGAGCTGTGCTCGACACCTACCCTAATTGCAATGAAGCACGGGAGCTTCTCGAAGTTGCCTACAAAGCATCGTCTGGCACCCGTCTTCCCATCGACCTCGACGAAGCCCTCAGAAACGGTACCGAAGCTTTCGCCGGCGGTCGACAGCGCGACGCGATCGAGGCCTGGAAGCAATGCCTCATCGAGGAGCCGAGCAACCGCTTGTTGCAGCTGCTGGTCATGCTCGCAACGACCTGGTCTCAAACCAGACGCGAGCACTACGCCAACGAAGTGCTCGCCGCGGGAAGCGCCTCGCTGAGCGCGGGACGCTCATCAGAGGCGCAAGCGCTCTTGCTAATCGCACAAACCGTCGAAAGCGCGCAAGTTCCCCCGAGCGCGCCGCCACAACCCGCTGCGTCCCCGACGCCCGAAATCGACCTGATGAGCACGCTGTCACCGGAGCTACCGGAGCCACCGCCACCGGCCTCGGCCAACCCTTTCGAGGCCAACCTCGAATCGCTCGTGCCCGATGCCTCGGAGATCGAGGTCGTCGCGACCGACACGCCCGCGTCGATCGCTACTGGCGACCCTGCGCCGGACTGGGATCTACCCACCATTATAGAGTCACCGCCATTCGAAGCGGCTCCCGCAGTGATGGAGCCTGTAGCTGCTCTGCCTGTGCCACCGATTCAGCCGCCTCCAGAGGCGCTACCCCCGCAGCTTGCACCGCCTGAGCCTGAGCCCCCGCAGCTTGCACCGCCTGAGCCTGAGCCCCCGCAGCCTGCACCGCCTGAGCCTGAGCCCCCGCAGCCTGCACCGCCTGAGCCTGAGCCCCCGCAGCTTGCACCGCCTGAGCCCCCGCAGCCTGCACGGCCTGAGCCTGAGCCGGTAGCCTCGGCGCCGCCGCCAGCAGCGGGATCGACGCCACCAGCCATCATCGATCCTGAACCGACACCTCCGGGAATCGATGCTGGAGCCGCAGATACCGGCGCACCGATGCCGTCCCCCGCACGTCCCACCGCACGACGTCCGATGGGCCGCGCCAAGAGTCGTTCACTGCCGTGGCCGTGGATTGGTGGTGGCGTTGCCGCCGTCCTTCTCATCGGGGTACTAGCCGTGTGGCTACTCTCGGGTGGAAGCACGATCCCATCGAGTCGCCTCGAGCAAGCCGCCGGCTATGCAGGCTCCGGGCAGTACGCCGAGGCCATCGACTCCTACGACGCCCTCCTCACGGAGTTTGGCGATCACGTGGAGATTTACTGGGGTCGTGGCCGGGCGAAAGTCGCTGCCGGCAACACCGACGGTGGACTCACCGACCTGAGACGCGCGCGTGACTTGGACCCGTCCGTGACGGCCATCGCCGAGGAGATCGGAGATGTGTACTACTCGAGCGGCAACTATTCCGAGGCGATCGACTCCTACCAAAAGGCGTTCGCGAACGCCCAGGGAAGCGCCGAAGCGCGCTACCGGCTCGCGTCGAGCTACGTGCAACGCGACAACGGTGACGCGGCGCTCGAGCACCTTGTCGCCGCGATCTCGAGCAACCCGCGACACGGAGAAGCACAGTTTCTTTACGGCGATCTCCTGAATGAGCGCGGGAGGTTCGAGGAGGCCGAGACGGCGCTTCGTACGGCCGAGCCGCACGTCGAGGCAGGAAGCGATTTTCTCGCCGAGCTCTCGTTCGCACTACTCGGTCAAGACAAACTCGATGAGGCTGAGGAAATCGCACATACTTACATCCGAAACTACCCTTCGGATGCCCGTGCACATTCAGTCCTCGGCGAGGTCTATTTGAATCGGCGACAATACGAGCAGGCGCGCGCGCAGCTCATCCAAGCACTTCGGACCGATCGTAATGAACCTCGCGCACAGATAGCCCTCGGCCGCACTTGGCTCGCGATCGGCCGAACTCGGGGCGACAGCGGAGATCTCGCAAAAGCCCGACAGGTTTTGGCCAGCGCGTCCGGGGTGCACGAAGGACAACGCCTTCTCGCACTTGGGCAAGTCTCGCTCGCCGAGGGTGACCTGCAAACCGCTGAACGACTATTGCGCCAGTCGCTCGACCACGGCGCTGCAGCGCTCTCAGTACATCTGTCGCTGGCGGAATCGAAAGCGCTTGGTGAAGACCTTGTTGGAGCCGCGGAGGAAATGCAACGTGCGTCCGGCTTTGCTCCTGAAGACCCGGCCATTTCGCTATCGCTCGCGATCGCGTACTCACAGCTCGAGGAAGCCGACCGTGCCGCCGAGCAATTCCTGAAGAGTATTCAAGCCGTGGGACTGTTGTCACCGCCCGGTCCCGACGCGGGACCCGTCATGCTTCCCGCGCCGTATATTCCCGTGCCCAAGAAGTTCGACGTAAACGTCGCGATCCGCAATGCGTACCAGGCCGTTCTCGCGCAACGTGAGAACGACCCTGCGGCCACCGAGCTTCAGACCCTCGCCGAATCCACGACGTTCGTCCTCGGGACGGTTTAACCCCTACCGCGCGCGCGCTCGGCAAACACCCCGCTCGCTTGCGCGAATGAACGCGACGAGCGCGCCGACAGAGTCATTCCCCAACCGCTCGAGAAGCTGGAGCGCCTCCGACAGCGATCTTTTCTCGCGGTAGAGCATCCGGTAGGCGAGCTTGAGTGCACGCAGGTCCTCATCCGATGCACCATCACGACGAAGACCAACCTGGTTCAAGCCCACCGCTCGGGCGGGGTTGCCGTCTACCGTCATGAACGGCGGCACGTCGAGATTGACCTTGGAGCCGCCACCCACCATGGCGAGCTCTCCAATCCGAGAGAACTGGTGGATCGCAACGCCCCCTGAGATAAACGCGCTTCGGCCAACATGAATGTGCCCCGCCAGCGCCGCGTAGCTCGCGATGATCGCACCGTCAGCGATGTCGCAGTCGTGAGCGATGTGTCCGTAGCCCATGACGAAACACCCGCGACCGACCCGGGTCGTACCATTGTCGTGAACACTGCGGTGGACGGTGGCGAACTCGCGAATCACGCTGTCGTCGCCCACCACGGCGTAGCTCCGGCCGCCTCGATACTTCATATCCTGTGGCGGGCCTGCCAGCACTGCGCCTTCGTGGACGCTCACTCGCTCGCCGAGTCGAAGCCCCGATTTCAGCACGACGTGGGAGTCGATACACGAGCCTGCACCGACTTCGACATCGTCTTCAATCACTGTGAACGGACCGATTGCAACGTCCGCGGCAATGCGCGCCTTCGAGCTAACCAGGGCGGTCGGATGGATGGTCATTCAGCTCGGTCCGTGAACACCCGAACGAGCCGTTCGATTTCTTCGTCTTCGAGAACGCGATTCGACGTTTTCGCCTTGTCGAACACGGCCCGGACGAGCTCGTCCTCGACGGGATAGCCGCGAGAGCTGAGCCAATACTGGACGTTCGACAGCCCACTCATCGGGCCGACCTCGATCGTCTGTTTGAGGCCGAACTCGCCGGCGGGCACTCCGGAGTACACCCGGTCGGCAAGCCAATCGTCGTTTTTGTTCAACGCCTTGATGACCGCGGCCGCGTGCACACCCGTGCCGGTACGAAACGCGTCCTCGCCCACGACCGGATAGTTCGCGGGAATGGGAACGCCGGTCGCCTCGGAGACGACGTGACAGTATTCCGCGAGGCGACCCAGGTCGTTGTCAATCCAGTTCAGAAGCTTCAAGTTCATCAGAAGAATGTCCATTGGCGTATTGCCGCATCGCTCCCCGATCCCAAGCGCGCAGGCGTGGACACGATCGATTCCCGCGCGGAGCGCGGCGACGCTGTTCGGGATCGAGAGCCCCCGATCCCGGTGTCCGTGCCAGTCGATCTTGACCTCCTCACCAGTATCCGCGACAACTTCCTTCATGAATCTCACGAGCGCGGTCACGCCGGACGGCGTGGCATGACCGACGGTGTCGGTGATGACCACGCGGCGCGCGCCGCACTCGATTGCCGTGGTGTAGAGCTTTCGAATCGTCTCGGGACGCGCCCGGACCGTGTCTTCGGTGACGAACATGTTAGGGAGCCCGTTGTTGACGGTATAGCTCACCGCGTCGGCCGTGTATTTCACGAGCCGATCGAGCTCCCAATTCTCGACGTATTGCCGGATCGGGCTCGAACCGATGAAGGTGGCGGCTTCGATCGGAATGCCGACTTGCTGGGAAATGGCGACGATGGGTTGGATATCAGCCTCGAGCGTGCGCGCCGCACAGTTTGGCGCGATCGCGAGCTTCTGGTCGACGATCTCGCGAGCGAGACGAGCTACCTGCTTTTGAACGTGGAGACCGGCTCCCGGAAGGCCGATGTTGACGCCATGAATCCCGAGGGCAGCCATGAGATGAAGGAGCTCGACCTTCTTTTCGATGGGGGGAGACAAAACCGATGGACTTTGGAGCCCGTCGCGCAACGTTTCGTCGTTGAGCTCGATCGTTTGCTCTGGTTTCGCGCTCGCGGCCTCGTCGATGAGGTTCCAGTCGTAGATTAGATCCCCTTCACGCGACAACGCGTCCCTCCTCTAGTCATTTCAAAGCGTTGCGAATGTGGTCGGCGAGTTGCTCCTCGTTCAGCTCCAGTGCTGGGTCCTCACCGGACTTCTGATGCATCCACGCAGCCGGTGCCGGAGGTGTGTCATGCCATACGGCGCCCTTGTCGTACAAAACGTAGACGTCCCATGCCATCTTGGCTCGGATGCCGAGCGTCGGCGACAACGCCTCACCTAACGCCTGGCCACCGTCCCAATAATGCCGGGCGCGGTCGTCGGGGATGAGCGTCATTGCGTTCTCGGTCGCCTCATACCGATCCCCATTGATGGCGGGAATCCACACGATAAACATATCGATGGGCTCGCCCTTCAGCTTTTCGAGCACACGTTGCACCACCCGGGCGCCATGTCGACAGCGGCCTCACGTAGGCGAAAGTACGGCAACCAGTCGAACTCGACCGTCGGCAGCGCGAAAATCCTCGACAAACGGCTGATGGTCGAGCTCGAGCCGGTGGACCCCATCGGTCGGCGCCGGCGCAAGCGCGAGCAGCAACAAAGAAGCGAACATTGGGCTTTTCATAGCATCCTCAAAGGTACACGATTCTAACGCGCTTCGGAAGGCACCGGCGCGGAGACAATGTTTCCCGCGGCACGGAGAACAAGAGCCGCCGGCGAGATGCGCTCGACTTCGACTTCGAGCGTTCCAGGCAGCCCGTGGTTCAGTGAAACGGGAAACGCGCTTGGATCGTCCAAGGCAAGCTCAACGCGAACCGTCCCGTTTTGAGGCTCTTTTCCAACGCGGTTCACCGTCACCGGAACGCTCCCGTACTGCACCCAAGAGAACCCGGACAGTCGCAGTTTCGCTTTCTGGCCCGGCTGAATTCGTCCGAGCGCGCTCGACGGCGCAAACTCCGCCACCACACGGACATCGCCGGACGGAATCACCGTCCCCAAGTGCTGCCCCTTCTCGACGAACTCGCCCACGCGCAGGCTCGTTCGGTCACCGATGCGACCAGCAACCGGCGCCCGCACCGTGTGCAACGACACGTCGTATTCGAGGCCAGAGATGTTGGCTTCCAGCCGGCGCGCATCCGATTCGAATCGTGCCGCGCGGCCCCGAGCCGCCTCGACCTCCGCCTCTTTCTCGCTGATCTCGATACGGCGATCGCCTTCCATTCGATCGAGAGAGCGCTGCAGCGCCTCAGCCGCCTTGAGCTTCTGGCGATGCACCGTCTGCGCGGCGTCGGCCTCGGCTGTAGAGAGCAGCCCCTCGTCACGGAGGCTTTCCTGGCGCTGCGTCTCTTGCTCAGCGAAGCGCGCCGCTTCGAGCGCTTCTTGATAAAGAGCACGTGACTCCTCCAGAGCCACTTGCGCCGTCTGTCTCGAATCCGCAAGAGCCTGATCTTGGGCAACGATCTCCCGCCGGACCTGCACGAGCTGCTCGGACAACCCGGATACTTCCGCTCGCTTTTCTTCCAGCTCGAATCGAACCTCTTCGGCGTCGAGCTCGACGAGCAAGTCTCCCACGTCGACCTCGCGGTCGAGCTCCACGGTACTGCGCAACACGCGTCCCGAAACAAGACTCATCACCTCATGAGGCTCTTGCCCGACCTCGAGCCGAGCCGCGACGGAGACTTCGTACAGCGCCACCTTCGCGAGGAAGAACCATCCGAGCCAGATCGCGAGCAGAAAACCCCCGCCCGCGATCCCAAGCAAACTCCACCGAAAACGATCGGCCTCGAGAGAGCGAAGGGAACGGGAGAAACTCGTCGACACAGTGATCCCATCGTATCAGGATTCTCTATAGGTTTTGGCTGGTCCTCGATCAGTCTGGCGTGTCCGCGACGACATCCATGACCCAAATGTCGCCTACGGCGTTGCGCGACACGAAATGCAGGTAGCGGTTGTCGGCCGCGAAGTCATAACCGATGCTTCGGGCGAGGGTCTGACCGGCCCTCGGCGCCATCGTATCTACTCGGCAAATCGCAAGCAATCTTCATCGAGCCACACAGACCCTGGTTTAGTCCGCGCGCTTCGACCATTTCCATCGACGGCGGGGCGTCCGGTTGTTAGACTGGATCGTTTCCTGTTCAATCGATTCACTATTGTTGCTACGGCTATGCCAGAACCACAGGACGGCTTGCCGGAAGCATCTTGCGGTAAACAATCTTGGAGGTTCCGCGTTGAGATACCTAAGAGCTCTTCGATCTACGGCCCTTGGCCTGCTCTGCCTCACGGTGGTCGCGTGTCGGTCGAACGGCGGCACGGAGGGCGCTTCCGGAAACGGTCTTCAGGCGGCGGTCGTTCCGGGGGCAGACTTCTTGATGCGCATCGACTACCGCGCGATGACGCAAAGCCAGGTCCTCGAGAAGCTCAAGGCCACCGAAACAACTTCTACACCAACAGATCGTTGGGCCAAGTTCCTCGAGACGACTGGGCTCGGCGCCGAGAGCCTCGAAGGGCTCTTGGTCTCCATGGACCTCGACAGCATCGATCCCTCCTCGGACGGATCGCGCAACCAACAAATGGAAGCAGCGATCGCAGTCCTTGCCGTGAGCCTCGACACCCCATTGACCCACGAGGACATCGTGGCCGGTGTCGTATCCGCCAACGCCGAGGGTAAAGCCAACGCGTCCATCGTCGATCATGCCGGAGCCCGGATGGTGAGAATCGAAGTCCAGGAGGAAACCGAAACGCGCGTAGTCTACGGTGCACCGTCCAGTCGAGGCGATACCGTCTATTTTTCGATGAACGCAACGAGCATTCAAGGTGCGCTCGATCGGGAAGCCTCGGGCGTACCGACATCGATTCCCCCCGCACTCGAAGCTGCCGAAACGTCGCTTTCTCCCGAAGCGCAAGTGCGCATGGCCTTCCTGGCTCCGCCTTCGTGGCGCGCCAAGATCGGCGAGCAAGTCGACGACCCGTCAGGCGGCATGGCCAGCGGGATGTTGTCTCCGCTGAAGGACCTTCAGAGCATCGCGTTGGGCATGGCGTTCGATGTCGAATTGCAGGTACAGCTCGTCGGCGATCTCGGAAACGAGAACGCAGCTCAGCAGGCTTCCGCTTTTCTCCAAATGATGGTCGTGCCGATGCTCCAGTCGGCGATGGCCGAAAACGGCGCTGACGCTGACGCCGACAGACTCGAAGTAGGGGTGGAGGGCAACGTGCTTCAAATGGGATTGAGTCTCAGCGAAGCGGACATCACCGCCTTCCGCGACAAAGCATCGTCGATGTCCGACGCCGGGATGGGCGGAAGCGCCCACTAGGACCGGCCAGAGCTCGGCTAAACCGGCGTGAGCACGGGTGCCTCGTGGGTCAGGGCTGCGAGCTCCATGTAGAGGGCATCCATCGACTCCGGGCGATCGGTCTTCTTCTTGGCCAGCATCCGAAGCACGAGGTCTTCGAGAGCTGGCGAGACTCGGATGAGCGGGTTCGTCTCCGACAAACGCTTCGGTGTCTCGGTGAGGTGCTTCGCCAAATACGCCTTCGAGCTTTTTGCCTCGAAAGGCTTCGCACCGGTCAGCAGCTCGTAGAACGTCACCCCGAGAGAGTAGATGTCCGTGCGCCCGTCGATCGTCTCCTCGCCATCGAGGCCTGTCGGTGCGCAGATCTGCTCCGGAGCCACGTATTCGGCCTTGCCGACGAGCTTCATCGTTTGGGTGATCTTGCCGACGTCAGGCGACATACTCTTGGCGATACCGAAGTCGATGACCTTGACGACCTCTTCGCCATTTTCGGAGACGACCAGGATGTTGTCGGGCGAGATGTCGCGATGCACGATGCCTAGCTTGTGAGCATCGACGAGGCCGAGCGCGACTTGCTGCACCGTGCGAATAGCCTCCGCGGTCGGAAGCCAGCTATTGCGGCGCAAGCGTTTGCGGAGACTCTCGCCTTCGAGATAATCCATCACGAGAAAAAACAGCTCGTTTCCCACCGTTCCGAATTCATGCAGCATCACGAGGTGTTTGTTGCGCAAGCGGACCAGGATTTGTGCTTCGCGCTTGAACCTCGCAGTGCATTCCTTGCGCTCGCGCAGCTCGGGCCGCAAGAACTTGATCGCCCGCACTTCATCGAGAAGGGCGTGTCGTGCTTTGTAGACCTTCGCCATGCCCCCCTTACCGATGAGGTCAAGGATGACGTACTCACGAAGGCGTTTTCCGATGAGCGGATCTTTCTTTGGAGGACTCATGACACAACCCCACGAATCAACCTAGCAAGAATCGTACCCCCGCCCCGACGGGCGAAGCATGTCGCAACTCAATAGCAAATAACGATTTATAGCGAAGGCTCGGGGGGCCCGACGTAGGCATCCGCCTTCGAGCGCGGGGTGGAACGCCCCCAGAGTAGGGGGATTTCCCGCCAACCGAGAACCGCACATGCCACGTTGACGACACCCGATCCGTGCCGGTATGCTGTCGCCCGCGGCAAGGAACCGCAACAAACCCATGGCGACCCCGAAAGGCTCAGCAAGCTCGACCGGCCCAACAGGTTTTGCAAAGAAATCACTTCTAGATTACGTGGCGTCCCAACGCAGCGGTTTCGAGAAAACGCTACGAGAGCTCGTCGAGACCCCGAGCGTTTCCGCCGATCCGCAGCACCAGACCGACGTCGCGGAAGTCGTCTCGCGCGCGGCCGACCTGATGCAACGGATGGGTGGTGAAGCACGCGTGATCGACACGGGCGGCCACCCGATGCTGCACGGCCGGTTCGAACAAAACCCCGAATACCCCACCGTCACCGTGTACAACCATCTCGACGTGCAACCCGCAGAGATTGCCGACGGCTGGCACACAGAACCGTTTCGTTTTATCGCACAAGGCGATCGTTATTGGGGCCGCGGCACGACCGATGACAAAGGCCCGGCGCTCACTGCACTCTGGGGCGCCAAGTACGCGCTCGCTCACGGTGCGCGGGTGAACATCAATTTCCTGTGGGAAGCGGAAGAAGAGATCGGCAGTCCCAATTTCGAAGCCACGATCAAACGAGAGAAAGATCGCCTCGCAACCGATTCGGTTGTTGTGTCCGACACCGTGTGGGTGTCGCGCTCGCGTCCCGCCTGTCCCGCGGGTTTACGAGGTCTTCAAGGATTCCGATTCACACTCGAGACCGGTGAGACCGACCAACATTCGGGCACTTCGGGCGGCGCGGCACGCAACCCGGTGGCCGAGCTGTGCCAACTCATCGCCGAGTGTTTCGACGCCAAAACCGGCGAGGTCAAGATTCCCGGATTCTACGACGCCGTCGTCGAACCCACACCAGCGGAGATTCGCGACTTGAAGAAGTCCGGGTTCAGCACCGCGACCTTCAAGAAGGATCATCAGTTCAAGTCGCTTCGGGTCACCGACCCTGTCGAAGTCATGAAACGCATCTGGTGCATGCCAACGTTCGAAGTCCACGGCATCGCCGGCGGATACCACGGGCCGGGCGTCAAGACGGTCGTTCCTCCTCGGGCCACAGCGATCGTCTCGTGCCGGCTCGTCCCGGACATGGACGGCCGCACTATCGCCAAGCTCGTCAAACAGTTCGTCAAAGAAAGAAATCCTGACGTCAAGGTTCAAGCAGAGCACGCCCTCCCCCCCTACCAAGGACAAACCGAAGGCCCGCACCCCGATGCGATCCGCGCAGCGATGAAATTCGCTTTCGGGAAGGATCCGGTCTTTGTCCGTGAGGGCGGCTCCATCGGAGCTGTTGTCTCGATGGAGAAAGTGCTCAAGGTGCCGGTCTTTTTTCTTGGACTCTCGCTACCCGAACATGGATACCACGCGCCGAACGAGAACTATGATTGGCAGCAGGCCGAAGGCGGCATGATCGCATTCGCCGACTACTTTCGGCGCGTCGCGGAAATGGCAACCGGGGACTAGTGCACGAACCCGCTGATCCTGCCGTAAATTCCTGGCCCTTTTCGGCGCTGACAGCGTTGCTCCTCCTCCGAATATCTAGATATGAATTCGT
>CAMYKY010000026.1 GCA_947259165.1 uncultured Acidobacteriota bacterium
AGCCGAGCGAGGAGCGAGGCGGCAGGCGGCCGAACGAAGAGTGAGGTCGCATTGAGCAAACACTGTGCACATGTGCGAGCGGAGCGAGCCCGGCCCGAGTGGGCCGAAGACAGAAAGCCGAGCGAGGAGCGAGGCGGCAGGCGGCCGAACGAAGAGTGAGGTCGCATTGAGCAAACAATGACCAAACAAACCACCCGTCGGGACTCACTGCTTCGCGAGGGGTTGGAAGGGTTGCGCGAGCGCTACGACCAGCGCTTTCTCGCAACCGACCCGCTAGCGTTTCCGCGTCGCTTCGAGCGCGCCGACGATCGCGAAGTCGTCGGGCTCCTGGCGTCCGGCCTCGCGTACGGCAACGTGAAGTCGATTGCGGCGAGCGTCGAGCGGTGCCTCGATTGGATGGGCCCCCAACCCGCGGCGTTCGCACGGCAGGTTTCTCCGAAAGACGCGCTCCGCTCGCTGGGAAGATTCAAACACCGCTGGAGCAAGGCGCGCGACGTCGCGTGCCTCGTTCACTACGCGGGCCAAATGCTCGACAGCCATACGAGCATCGGTCAATTCTTCGCGGAGAGCTACGTGCCCGGCGACATGGCCCAAAGCATCTCCCGGTTCTCGCGGCGCGCTTTGGCTCTCGATCACGGCGGCCTCTACCACTCACGAGGGCTTCCCGCAAAAGCGGGGGTGCGGTTTTTCTTCACCAACCCATCCACAGGGGCGTGCAAACGCATGAACATGGTTTTGCGATGGATGGTGCGCGATGACGATGGCCTGGACCTCGGACTCTGGCCGTTTATCCCAACACGGGATCTCATCGTTCCCCTCGACACTCATATCTACCGCATCGGCCGCCACCTGGGCTGGAGTGAACGAAGGACGCCGGGATTCCGGACAGCGGTCGACATTACCCGGGCTCTCGCTCGCGCCGACACAAACGATCCAGTCAAATACGACTTTGCACTGTCGCGGATGGGCATCGTCGAGAACTGTCCGCGTCATCGTGATTCGAGGAGGTGCGAGCTGTGTGCGCTCGAGAGGAAATTGCGTTGAAGCTCTGCTGTCTCAAAGAAGCCCAACAGAGTCTCCTCCGCCATCGGGACGTCGCGACGTGCGACGGCTGCGGTGCGCTACTACTCGCTTACGGTAACGATACCGACTTCGGCCGCACGGTCGATGAGCTCGTCCAACATGACGCCGAGTTCCAAACGGAAACTCTCGGAAAGCTCAATGTCGTATCGAAAGCGAAAATACAATAACTCGTGAGGCCGTTCCGATCCTACGTACCGGGAGGGCACCTACAAACCATCGGCGGACAACTCGTGCGCTCGTACCTACGGTGGCCGTTTGGGGCGGAGGACGTGATCGTCGAAGCCGACGACGACGTCAGGCTCCTCGTAAGAGCATCGTGGCTGCCGGGCCCGAAGCGCCGCCCTGCACTACTTTTGGTCCACGGCCTCGAGGGCTCCGACGAGGCCCGCTATATGATCAGCACCGGCATGCTCGCGTATCGGTCCGGGTGGCACGTCGTCCGGATGAACATGCGTGGTTGCGGCGATTCGCTCGAGCTGTGTCCCAAACTCTACAACGCAGGGCTCACGACCGATCTCGTTGCTGTTTCTGAATGGCTAGCACGCCGAGTTTCGCGCTTTGCTATTGGCAGTTTTTCCCTCGGCGCCGGACTCACACTCCTCACGCTCGCTCGAGAACGCGATCGCTTTCCCGAAGAATGTATTGCCGCGGTCGCAGTTTGCCCTCCACTCGACATGTCGGCTTGCGCCGACGCACTCGAGCTTCGACACAACTGGATCTACCACCAGCGGTTCACACGCTCTTTGTGCGCCTCCTATCGCGCGCGACAAGCGCTTGCACCGACGCACTACAAGGAAGGGCTCGAGCGGAACGTCACGACGCTCCGTCAATTCGACGATGTGATCACGGCGTATTACGGTGGTTATGGGAACGCCGAGGACTACTACCGTTCGGCGAGCTCGGGACCGCGATTGGATCAGATCGATCGCCCAACACTGGTGCTGGGTACCGATAATGATCCGTTCATCCCCAGTGTAGATATCGCGCACTGGCCCCACACGAAAACCGTGCGCGTCGAAATCACAAGCGGCGCGGGCCACGTTGGTTTCATTGGCTCGTCCAAAGCTCCTCGATTCTTCTGGGCCGCAGACCGGATGCTCGCATTTTTACAAGAGATTGATTCCAAGTGACGTGAACTTAAAGGAGATAGTTACAGTTCTACTTTAGGTTTTTCGTTTAGCCGTGAAAATTTGGGCCTCGGTCGAGGCGGAAGAAGGGCAGAACGGAGCGAGGTATTCGTTAGTTTTGGCTAGGCGGCGCTGCGCCCCGGAGCGACATCGGCGCCGTCTTCGGGCTCGAGTCCGCGACCGAAATACCCGACCCGCGCACGACCTCTTGTTGTCTTCGCTTGTTCGCCATTTCGGCGATTGCTTTGCGACGTTGTAGCAGAAAATCCCGGCTCGAAGTCTTGCTGGGTTTGGCCATGTCAAACTCCCTTCGCGTTGGATGAAGCTGCATGAGGCGAGTACAAACTTATGCGAGGGAGCCGGATCTGTCAACCCATCGCGATCGGGTTACGATCGGTTCACGGCATACGGCATACGGCATACGGCCTCTCATTGCAACTCGGTCGTGTTGAGCCGTAGCGACGCAGCGGAGCGCAACTCTAGAGCCGCTGCGCGGCGAGGGATCGGGTCCACCGTATGCCGTTATGGTGAGCTTAGCGGACAGCGACGTTCGAGCGATCCAGGATCGTTCCTTTTGCGCGCTCGAGGGCGGCAATCGCTTTCACGAAATCGATCAACGCTCTCAATTCGCTAGCGGCCGCCAGCGACAGATCGCGCTGGGCTTGCACGATGAGAAAGCTCGTGGACATCCCGACCTCGAATTTCTTTTGCTCAGCCTCGAGCCGGCGTTGCGACAGATCGCGCGCGACGCGGGTGGCGTCGATACGCTTGCGGTTGGTCTCGACAGCTCCTGCCGCTCGCCGAACCTCTTGCGCAATGAGGATCTCGTTCGACGAAATGAGCGCCCGCTGTTGTCGCGCGGCGATTTGGGCTTGCGCATGCTGAGCTTGCGCCTGCGAGTTTCCGAGCGGGTACGAAACATTGAGCCCGATCGACCAATCTCGGAAGTCTCCTCCGAAGACCTGGTTGATGGCGTCGCCATAACCTCCGGGAATGATGAGACTCGGCGTCCCGGCAAAATCTTCACGAACGAGCTGGGTTCCGCCGATGCCGTTGAAGGCCAGCGAACCGACGACATCGAGCTGTGGCATCAGCTGATTCTTGGCATAGCGTAGGTTGTAGCTGCGCGTCTCGAGCTCGACACGCGACTGTTCGAGGACAGGGCGACGTGACAGCGCGATGCGAACCGCGTCGTCGACGTCGACCTCGACCTCGCCGATCATCGGCTGATCCACCGGGGCATAGGAACTCTCCCAGAAATCGGGAGACGTGGGATCGTTGATGAGCCGTTTGAGAATATCCTCGGTCACGCGAATCAGTTCCTCCGCGAGAATCACGGTCTCTTCGCGGGCGGCGACTTCGGCTTCGGCCTCGAGCACATCGATCGGCGCCATGGTGCCAACCTCGACTTGAATTCGGTTGTTGCGCAATAGATCTTGGGCGAGCTGGAGCGAGCCGCGGGCGACGTCGAGATCCCGAATCGCAAAGACGAGATCCCAGTACGCGAACTCGACGTCACGGACGGTGTTCATCACCTGAATCTCGAATTGGCTCCGCGAGATGCGCTCCACGTTTTGAGCGACGAGGATCTGTTGTTTACTGGCATCGGTCCCGAAATTCGCCATCAATGGTTGGGTGATCTGCGCGAGAGCACTCGTGTCGTACAGCGGATTGAATCCTGCAAAAGCGCTGTTCGTAGTCGAACGCAAATTCGCCCACTGGATAAAGTAGTTGCCGCCGGTGGACACCTGCTGCTGCCACACGAAATTGTAGTTCGATCGCGTACTCGTCAAGGTCTGGGCGCCAACGAGCTGGTTTTGAGCAGGAGAGGCACTGTTCAACGTGTTGATGCCGAGCGAGATGAACGGCTTGTAGACGCCCCGAGCGAACGAGACGCCTTCAGCGCGTACCTGGGTCTCCAAGCGGGACACGACGATATCCAGGTTGCTTTCGAGCGCCATCTCGACGGCCTGCTGGAGCGTTAGGCGAATGGCATTGGGATCGACGCCGGGGTGCTCGGCTTGCTCTTGCGCCCCAGCCCCGGCGGCGAAGAGGCCAACGTAGACCAATAGCACGATAAAAAGGCGATACAGTTTCATGGTTTCCCTCTTGAAGCTCAGTACGGACAATGCCTTTCCTCTAGCTAGTGCGGACCTCGCTACGAAAATACGCGACGTCCGACGATTAAGTTCCCCCAGACGGGCCATTTTAATACGCTCGACGCTACAACGCAGGCTAGATCACGTAACAGATTTGAAAACGCGGGTTTCGGGACAGTTTGGGGTTTCAGGAACCAGGAGCGGGACGGGGACGGGCGGCAGTAGTCGGCGGGGGCGCGTTAGAATGCGGGCCCCATGCCGGTATACAAGATGGTGGTCGCTTACGACGGCACAGCCTATCGGGGGTGGCAGGTCCAGCCCGGGGAGAACACGATTCAGGCGCGGTTGCGGGAGGAGCTCTCGCGGATGGCGAAGACGCCGGTGGACGTCGTCGCCGCAGGGCGCACCGACGCCGGGGTCCACGCTCTGGGGCAAACCACACATTTTCGTCTCGACCGCGCCATTCCCACCGAGGGCATCCTCCAAGGGCTCAACACGATGCTCCCACGGGATATTCGCGTTCGCGCCGTCGAGCAAGCTCCTGCCGACTTCCACGCGCGCTACAGCGCCCGCTCGAAGACCTATCGCTATCATCTGGATCGGTGTTCAGTCTTGCTGCCGTTTCGGTCCCGATTCGCCGTTCACTACCCTCACGCTCTCGACCGTGCCGCGCTCGATGACGCCGCGCGCCTGCTGATCGGCGAGCACGATTTTGCCGGGTTTCGTGCGTCGTCGTGCGGCGCCAAAACGACGACCCGGCGCATCTTCGAGTCACGATGGCTCGACGACGGGAGTGAGCTCATCTTCGAAGTCGCCGCCACTGGGTTTTTGCACCACATGATCCGGAACTTGGTCGGGACGCTCCTCGAGATCGGCGGCGGCAAAAGGCCCATCCAATCAATCCCGGACCTGTTCACCAGCGGCGATCGCACCCAGGCCGGGCCGACCGCAGCGGCCAAGGGCCTCCACCTAATTCGCGTCGACTATCCGTGACAGAAATTTCCAAAAAAGAACCAACGCAAAGGTCGCGGAGGCGCGGAGGCGCGGAGGCGCAAACAACCCGAGTCGAGTCCAACAACGTGACAGAAATCTTTGCGTATTTAAGCCTTTGCGACTTTGCGTTAGCTCTTTCCTGCTGCACCCACATCTTGGTCCCTGCCCATCGCGGCGCAACATGAAGAGCCGAGCGCGGCCCGCCGCGATCCACCTCCGAGGCGTTCGTCAGAATAACCTGAAGAACCTCGACATCGATATCCCGATCGGAAGCCTGCTGGCGGTTACGGGCGTTTCGGGCTCGGGCAAGTCGTCGCTGGCGTTCGATACCCTCTACGCGGAGGGCCAGCGGCGCTACGTCGAGAGCTTCTCCACCTACGCGCGACAGTTTCTCGATCGCATGGACAAACCCCTGGTGGACGCGGTCTTTGGCGTACCCCCGGCCATCGCCATCGATCAGAGCAACCCGGTCAAGAACTCCCGCTCCACCGTGGGCACGATGACCGAGCTCAACGACCACGTGAAGCTCCTCTTCTCCAAACTGGCGCAACTCCATTGCCGGCAATGTGCCGAGCCGGTCGAACGGGACGACGCCAACACCATCGCGGAGAAAACCGATCGGTATCACGACGCGCGCGCGATGGTCAGCTTTCCGCTGCGGCTCACCGGCGAGGCTGCGCCCGAGTCCGTCTCGGAGCAGCTCGAGCAGATGGGGTTTCATCGACTGCTCGACCGCAACGGCGAGGTCAAGGACGTCTCGCCGGACGCACTCGACGCAGCATCCGTGAACGTACTCGTCGACCGGCTGCAACTACGGCCCGAGTCGCGATCTCGGCTCGTCGACTCTCTCGAGCAGGCGCTGCGCTACGGGAAAGGATTCGTGAGCGTCTGGCTAGAGTCCGCAGGCAAACGTTTCCGGGAAATCAAATTCAGCGATCAACGCCATTGCCCGAACTGCGATATCAACTATCGCGAGCCTGTGGCAAACCTGTTCTCGTTCAACAGCCCACTCGGCGCCTGCGAGACGTGCAAAGGGTTTGGGAGAACCATTGGAGTCGACCTCAATCTCGTCGTTCCAGATCCACGCCGCTCGCTCGCGGACGGAGCAATCAAACCGTGGCAGAGCAAGAGCTACGCCGAAGGGCAAGACGATCTCATCGCGTTTTGCCGACAGCGGCACATTCCCGTGGATCGCGCGTGGACGCAACTGCGAGCCGCACACCGGCAGCTCGTGATCGAAGGCGACGAGAGCTTTTACGGCATCCACGGATTCTTCGATTGGCTCGAAGGACGCACCTACAAAATGCACGTCCGGGTGCTGCTTTCGAGATACCGCAGCTATCACACCTGCGAGGTTTGCTCCGGAGCAAGGTTCCAGCCGGAAACGCTTGCGTACCGGCTCGGAGACAAGACGATCGCTGACGTTTACGCTCTCAATATCGACAGTGCTTTGGCTTTTTTCCGCGGGTTGCACAAGTTTCTCAGGCCCGAACAAAATCCTGCGGCGGAGTTGCTCTTCTCCGAGATCGAAGCGCGGCTCGACTACCTCGAGCGTGTCGGGCTTGGCTACCTCACCCTCGATCGCCAATCGCGAACGCTCTCCGGCGGCGAGGTTCAACGCGTCGATCTGACGACTGCTCTCGGCTCAACCCTGGTCAACGCGCTCTATGTACTCGACGAGCCCTCCATCGGACTGCACCCGCGCGATATCCATCGTCTGATGGAGATCCTGAAAGAACTCCGCGACGGCGACAACACCATCGTCGTGGTCGAGCACGACGCCGAGGTGATTCGCCGCGCGGACTACGTCCTCGACCTTGGCCCCGCCGCGGGTGAGCGCGGCGGTGAGATCGTCTACTTTGGGCCCACATCGAAGCTCACCCGCGAGCGGGCGTCGCTCACCGCCCAATATCTCAGCGGAAAGAGGGGGATCTCGTTTCGCAATCAGAGGAGATCGGTCGACGAAGCCCGGGCGATTCGCATTCGTGGCGCGCGGGCGAACAACTTGAAAAACATCGACGCGGTTATCCCACTCGATCTCCTGACTGCCGTAACCGGTGTCTCCGGCTCAGGCAAGAGCACGCTCATCGAAGACGTTTTGTACAAAAGCTATCGGCGTTCTCTCGGCGAGAGCACCGGTGAGCCCGGCGTGCGGGACGCGATCTCTGGGTTCGAGCTCGTCCGCGACATCGTGCTCGTCGACCAATCACCTATCGGTCGCACCCCGCGTGCGAACGCGGCAACGTACTTGAAGGCCTATGACGGCATCCGCCGCGCGTTTGCGTCGACTTCCGAAGCGAAGCAACGCGGTTTCACCGCGAGCACCTTCAGCTTCAACGTCGACAACGGACGCTGCCCCCTCTGCTCGGGGGAAGGTTTCGAGCGCGTCGAGATGCAGTTTCTCTCCGACGTGTTCGTGACTTGCGAAGCGTGCGCCGGACGACGCTTCACGAACGAGGTGCTCGAGATTCGCTATCGCGGAAAGACCATCCACGACGTGTTGAACCTCACGATCGCCGAGGCGCTCGAGTTGTTCGATCACGATCGGAAGATCGCAGCACCGCTCGAGATCGTGAGCAGCATTGGCCTCGGCTACCTCCGTCTCGGACAACCACTCAATACCATTTCGGGAGGTGAAGCGCAGCGGTTGAAACTCGCGGCGCGGATGGCACGGGCGGAGCACGAAGGCACGCTGTTTTTGTTCGACGAGCCAACGACGGGACTCCATTTCGACGACATCCGCCTACTCCTCGACGCATTTCATCGACTCATCGATCAGGGCGCCAGTGTGCTCGTGATCGAGCACAACCTCGACGTCATCAAAGACGCGGACTGGGTACTCGATCTCGGCCCGGAGGGAGGTGATGCCGGCGGCGACATCGTTGCCTCCGGCACTCCCGAAGACATCGTCACCGAGCCACGTTCGCACACGGGTAAATTCCTCGCGCCGTACCTCAGCAAACAACCGCCGCGTCTCACGCCCGTGCCCTTGAGACGATCGCGGCCAAAAGGAAATGACATCGTGGTGCGAGGGGCGGGACAACACAACCTGCGTCACGTCGACGTCGACATCCCGCGCGATCAACTCGTCGTGATCACCGGCCTTTCTGGATCGGGAAAGAGTAGTCTCGCGTTCGACATCGTCTTCGCCGAGGGACAGCGACGATTCCTCGATAGCCTCTCCGCGTACGCACGCCAGTACATCCGTGTACTCGACAAACCGGAAGTCGATCTCGTCACCGGACTCCCGCCCACCATCGCCATAGAACAGCGCCTCACCCGGGGCGGAAGAAATTCGACGGTCTCTACGGTGACCGAGATCTACCACTACCTCCGACTCCTGTTTTCGAAAGTCGGAACGCAGTATTGCGTCGACTGCGACATCCCCATCACCCCGCAAACGGAAGATCAGATCCGGTCGGACCTGAAGGCTCGGTTTCGCGACAAGACGGTCTCGCTCTACTTTCCGCTGATCCGAGCGCGTAAAGGGTCCCACCGCGAGGTGCTCGCTCGTGCAGTGAAGGACGGCTACCGAAAGCTTCGAATCGATGGCCGGATTGTCAGTGCGGCCAGAGCTCGCCCATTGCAGCGCTACGCGGAGCACGACATCGAGGCGTTGGTCGCATCCGGCGCGCCGAGCACGCTTTCAGAGGCGATCGGCCAAGCCTTGTCCCTCGGGAAGGGGGCTATGCTCGTCGTCGCGGGAGGCGAGTCCCGCTACTACAACTTGAGTCGAGCGTGTCCGCGGTGCGAGCGCAGCTACGAGGAGCTCGACCCTCGAATGTTCTCGTTCAACAGCCGTTACGGATCTTGCTCGGAGTGCTCCGGCCTGGGAATTTTGGAGTCTTTCGACCCGCGGCTCGCCGTGCCCGACGACACCTTGAGCCTCGTGCAAGGCGCACTCGTCGTGATCCCCAAGGCGCGGACCCGGCTGCCGGGTCTTCCCCGCACGCGCGCCCAGCACCACGTCCGTGAGCTCGCGATCGACCCGTCGCGGCCATGGCGACGGATTGCCCGCGCAAAGCAAAACGCCTTTTTCGAACGCCTGTTCCCGCTACTCGACGGGCTCTACGAGGATTCTCAAGGCGAGCTTCGAGATTTTCTGACGCAGTTTCGTTCGCAACGAGTTTGCGGGGCGTGCGGCGGCGGCCGCGTCCACGCGGAGGCTCGCGCGGTGCGAGTGCTCGGTCTCGCAATCCACCAAGTCGGAGCGCTTACGCCCGACGGTGTACTCGATTTTCTCAATGGTTTTCGTACCCGGGCGCTCGAACAGGACGAGCGAACACTCACTATAGCCTCGTCGCTTTTCAAGGAGATCGAGTCCCGGCTGCACCTTCTCTTGAAGGTCGGGCTTTCGTACCTCCAGCTCTCGAGACGCGCCGAGACGCTCTCTGGCGGCGAGGCACAGCGGGTGCGCCTCGCCGCGCAGCTCGGCTCGCGCCTGAGAGGTGTTTGCTACGTGCTCGACGAGCCCACGATCGGGCTCCACCCTCGAGACAACCATCGGCTGCTCGAGACCTTGCGCGAGCTCGTCGACGCCGGCAATTCCGTTCTCATTGTCGAGCACGACGAAGAGACCATCCGAAGCGCGGACCACGTCATCGATCTCGGACCGGGCGGAGGCACCGAGGGCGGGAGAATCGTTGCCCAGGGAACCCCGCGACAGGTCCTCGCGAATCCCGAGTCCGTGACCGGTCGTTACCTTCGCCACAAAGCCGCCCCGCGCACGTCTAGCCGTCCTCTCGCTGACGTCGCTTGTCTCGAAGTCCTCGGCGCACGGGAGAACAATTTGAAACAGCTCGACGTCCGATTCCCTCTCGGCCGGCTATCCGTCGTCACTGGCGTCTCCGGGTCGGGCAAGAGCACCCTCGTGCGAGACGTTCTCGGCAAAGGCGTTCGCCGCGCGTTGGGTGGGAGCGCCCTGCCGGGAGACCACGACACGATCGACGGTATCGTCGACAGCGGCGGCGTCAAAAAACTCGATCGAATTCTAGAAGTCGATCAGACCCCCATCGGCCGGACGCCACGCTCGATCCCGGCGTCGTACGTCGGTTTTTTCGACGAGATCCGCAAGCTGTTCGCGGCAACACCCGCAGCGCGCATGGCAGGGTTCGCGCCTGGAAGATTCTCTTTCAACGTCAAAGGCGGGAGGTGCGAGGCCTGCGCCGGCCAGGGCACCATCAAAATGGAGATGAGCTTTCTCCCCAACGTCTACGTGCACTGCGAGAACTGCGGCGGGCGGCGCTACAACAACGAAACCCTTGCCGTCACCTTTCGCGGCAAGAACATTCACGAGATTCTCGAGATGACATTTTCGGAAGCGGAAGCGTTGTTCACGCCCATCCCCAAAATCCAACGGCCGATACGCTTTCTCAATCAGATCGGGCTCGGCTACCTGAGCTTGGGTCAGCCCTCCAACACCCTCTCGGGCGGCGAGGCGCAGCGCATCAAACTCGCTCACGAGCTCGCTAAGCCCTCGCCGGGCCGAACCCTCTATGTCCTGGACGAGCCGACCACAGGGCTCCACCTCGCCGATATCGAGCGGCTCGTGAGCGGTTTGCACGCGCTCGTCGACCGCGGCAACACGGTGATCGTCATCGAGCACAACTTGGAGATCATCGCCGAAGCCGATTGCGTCATCGACCTCGGGCCTGAGGGAGGAAGTCGAGGAGGAGAGTTAGTTTATTGGGGCTCGCCGCAAGAAATGGTCAGCCGCGCGCGATCCCACACCGGACGTTACTTGCGAGCACATTTGAACAGAAAGCGAGCGTCGGCCGCTTCGTAGAAGTTTCTTGTTCGGGGTCTAATCGTTACTCGCGACGGTGCGACAGGCCAAGAAGCCCGAGGCCGAGAGCCAACAGGCCAACGACTCCCGGCACCGGAACACCAAATACGAGGTTGTCGACGGCGCCCGAGCCACCCAGAGTGATATCTACCCGATCGAACATCCCGAAGCCACCAATGGGCGCGATACGATTCACCGTGTTGTTGCCGAAGACGGCACCCTGATCGTAGGCGCCTGCAGCCAAGAACTCCTCGAATGACACCGTGTCGATCGCGGCGCCTCCCATGAAAAATACTGCGAAATTTCCGGGCTCTTGCCCCGGACCGATCCCTTCGACGTCGACGAGATCGAACCCGACCGAAGTGATGGCGCTATCGAACTCGAACGAGATCACACCGGCGTCGCGGTTGCCCTCGTCGTCCGGATTGTCGACGAGCCCATCGCTGCCAGGAGCTCCGGTGTCATTGTTTCTGACATCGAAGCTGTTCTCGGCAATGATGATCATCGTACCCAGCTCGAGCGTCGCGAGATCCGCGGCGCTCAGGTTACCGCCAGCCCACGGCGGGCCTTCGAGATCGTCGTCCCGCGTTCCGGTCTCACCGCTGTCGAACCCAAGAGCCATATTCGGATGGTCGCCGGCGTTGTCGATGGTGCCATTGCTGAAGTTGATCGCGCTGATCGTGAGTCCCGGGATCTGAGTCGTTGCCTCTTCGCCATGGGCAATGGAATCGAATGTGATGATCCCAGCCGAGCTCGTTCCCAGCCCAAACAGGGCCAGAGCCAAGAAGATTATGAGGAAAGTCGAGTTCTTTATCACGTGTGCGGTCCCCCTGATGCCAATTGTCGTCTGAAGGGATTGCAAGAATCATGACAACCGCACCAAGCCGCGGTTTCACAACAGTTTAAAAGAAGTAGCCCAGCCGTCACAAAACGAAAATGTAAAATATTCAGACGCTCGTAGCTCCGCACTGTTCGTAAACGACTTTGCTGGAATCACTTGCGATCGCCACGTCGATGTCAAAGAAATCGACGTCTGAGAGGGGGCGTTGTGAGCGCCCCGCAAACCAGATCGCCAGACGAGAGAACCGTCAACACACAGCGTATGAGGAGAGTGGGAGCGCACCAAGACGAGGCGGCATCAGCCCCTCCCCTCCGTGGTGGAGGAGAGGGACCGTCCGAGGGGGGTGTGACTGCTAGGTCCTTCTTGGTCCCGGAGTCGGTAAGCTCTCCTACCGGCGTCGCTTTGGGAATGCAACGCGCGTGCCACCCTGGGTTTTTCGTCGTAACCCTCTACCGAGCATGGGTTTCCTATGCTTCCAAGCTCATCTTCCGGGTGCTGCTTTGTAAGACAGCCCGACACAAAAGGTTTTTCCGGATTGCAACGCAATTCCCTGAAAACAAATTGTTTGATCGAGATTCTGTGGGTGTCGCTCGACGCTTGTTAGTGTTTCCGACAGTATTCCGTTCCCGTTCCCGTTCCCGACTTACGATGTAACGGTGAGTTCATTGCTTCGAGTTGTTCCCTCGCTCGCCACGGCGTCCAGGTTCGAGACGAATTGGGTACGGGCGGACGATCTCGCGAGCTCGACTCATCGTTGTCAAACAGAGAAACCGCGAGAGCATGAAATCGTCGCGACAATTTCAGTCGGGAACGGGAACGTGAGGACGGGGACGCAACGGGCGTCACACTTCTCTTCCAGCTCTCAGCACTAGCGGGCGCGGCTTGCCCTTTCAAGAGCGTCACCAATCGCTTCGGACTCCGGGGCCAGCGTACGCGCCTTTTCGTAATACATCACAGCGTCGGCGTAGAGCCCCAAAGCCTCAGCCGCCCCCGCCATCAGAACGAACACGTCGGCTTCGTCTTCGAAACGTTGTTCGACGGCACTGAGTCGACTGAGAACGTCGCGGTGACGGTGCGACGCATACAACAGTCGGGCGAGCTCGAGGTGCACGCGAGCGTCGTCGTGGCTGAGCTCCGCCGCCGTGTCCATCTCAGCGATGGCGCGCTCCGTCGAGCCACGACGCGCAAGCGCGAGGCCTCTCGTAAAACGATAGCGGCCCTCCTCCAAAGGGGTGCGGGATCGTTCGAGAACACGCGCCGGAGCTGAGACACCCTCCAACTCCGAGCGAAACGAATCGGCCCGCGAGGCGTTGGTGCTTGGATCCTGAAGCGCGGGTACTGGAGCCAACGTCGTCGCCACCACCGCCCCGGCTCCGTCAGTGACGAGCGCCAACTCGAAGCGCTCATCGCTCGCTTGGACGAGTCGTCTACCCTGAAAAATCAACCGGGTCCTCGATAACGCGTGCTTCTCAGCATCGGAGACGTCGAGCTCGAGGGCGTCCTCCCAGCGCTCACGCTCGAGTCCACCGCTCATGAGTCGGCCGATGAGTGTAAACCGTGCCTGATAGCGCCCGCTTTCCTCTTCGCGCCATCGCAGATCCGAAGCGGCGCCCGACGAGAGCTCGAGCGCGTAGTGCAGCTCGGCGACGCCGGCGTCATCGAGCCAAACCTCCGAAACGAGGCGCGACGGCAACTTCCCCGTGCTCGTGGTGACACGCACGTTCGTAGCGAAAGCGCGCTCGGCAAGCTCCGGGAGCGCCTCGAGGCTCGTCAGTAACGATTGCGCCTCGCGCCGCCCCCCGCCGGGCACGAGCGATTCGGCCGCCAACGCCAGTTCGGGATCGATTTGCCCCAGCGTTGTCTCAGGGCCGAGGCTGAAACGATTCGGCTCCGCCGCGGGCACGAGCGACGCTATCCCGTCGGCATCGGGCCTCCACAGCCGGAAAGCACCCGCCCCACCGGGTTTAAAGAACACCAAGTAGAACGAATCGGGAAGGAACGAGCGCTCGACCCCGGTGTAGTGCCAAAGCTCGATCGGCACGAGCCGATGGCCAGCGCGCGTGAGATCTTCTCGATGGCTCGGGGCTCCTAGCCATTGGTAGATCCGTCCCCGCTGTGACCAACGCCCCCGCGATCCGAAGAGTCGATCGCAATCGCGGAGTCGCTCCGCGTGTTCGGAAGCGTTGCGCACGGTCCAAAAACTTTCGATGAAGCTCGTTCTCAACGCTTCGGTCTCGAGCGCGATGAACCGATCCCGCTGCGCGGCGGTCAACAGAAAATGAGCGACGTCTTCCAGGAAAACGCGATGGGGCTCGCTCAGCGATAGCGACTGAAGTCCCACAACGAGCAGCATGACGGTCGTCACCACGGGAGAATAGCATGGGAGCGATTCCCCCCATTATGATAGAGTTAGAGAGATCAGACGATGAGCCGCCAGGACATTCTTGAGACGACTCGCAAAGGATCCATCGAGCGTCGTCTCTTCGATCAAATCGAGCTCGACCGGCTCCCACGTCACGTTGCCATCATCATGGACGGCAACGGGCGATGGGCCAAAGGCCGTGGCCTTCCTCGAGTCGAAGGCCACCGCGCCGGGATCGCGTCCGTCCGCGAAACCGTCGAGACGTGCGCTCGCCTCGACGTACCGGTGCTAACGCTCTACGCGTTCTCCGTCGAGAACTGGAAGCGACCCCGAAGCGAAGTCGACGTCTTGATGATGTTGCTGAAACAGTACCTTCGACTCGAGCTTTCGACCCTCATGAAGAACGACATCCGCTTCCAGGTGTTAGGACGTTTGCCGGATCTTCCGCCCGATGTTGTGAGCGAGCTCGAAGCGGGCATGGAGCGGACTCGAAACAACCGCGGACTACTTTTTAACATCGCTCTCAACTACGGCGGGCGGGCCGAGATCGTCGATGCGTGTCAAGCCATCGTCGACGAGGCCGTGGCCGTCGGAAAAACGCCGACGATCGATGAGGCGTTCTTCGCCGAACATCTGTACACCTCAGGGGTCGCCGACCCCGACCTCTTGATCCGCACCAGCGGTGAGCTCCGAATCTCGAACTTTCTGCTGTGGCAAATCGCTTACGCCGAGATCTGGGTTACCGATACGCTTTGGCCGGACTTTCGAACGCAGCAGCTGTTCGAAGCCATCATCGACTACCAAAAGCGCGACCGACGCTACGGTGGGATCGCTACGAAGGCGCGTAGCACCGCTTAAGCTTCCAGAGTATGAGCCGGCTTCTCACGGCCGCCGTCGCCGTTCCGGTCCTGTTAATCATCATTCTCGAGGGCCCTTCTTGGCTCTTCCTCGCGATCGCTCTGATTTTCGCCTTGGTTGGTTTTTGGGAGCTTTCGAGGCTGGCGAATGGACTAGGTTCGCCGCTGCTAACGATGGGCTATGTCGCTGTGGGTCTGCTCATGACGTCGTTTTATTCCGAACGGCTTCCGTTTCTTCATGCGAGCCTCGCGGCGTTGCTACTGATCGGCTCGAGTGTCGTCATGAACCGACGACCCGATCGTGAGGCCCTGATAGCGACGATGGGTACCGTCTTTACCACGTTCTACCTTGGAGCTCTTCTCGGAAGCCTCGTCGGACTCCGTATGGTGGGACCCGATCCAAACGGGCGCCGATGGGTCGTTTTTTTGATGACGGTGGTCTTCATCGGCGATGCCGGCGCCTACTACGTAGGTAAATCAATAGGAAAACATCCCCTCGCGCCGCGACTGAGCCCGAAAAAAACCATGGAGGGTCTAGCAGGCGACGTCGTCTTCGCAGTGGTCGCCGCCACGATCCTCAACGAGCTCTGGTTTCCCGGCCTGTCCTGGATTGCCGTCGCGGGATTGGGCGTGGTGCTCTCGCTCATCGGCGTCGTCGGCGACTTGTTCGAATCGTTCCTGAAGCGCTCGGCGAACGTCAAAGACACGTCGTCGCTCATCCCCGGCCACGGCGGCGTCCTCGACCGCGTCGACTCGATCTTGTTCACCGCACCGGCGCTGCTGCTGTGTGTGCATTGGCTACTTTGATCGGCATACGGTGATCGGTATCCGGTTCACGGTATACGGTATACGGCATACGGCATACGGTTGATGCTCGTTTGTGTGGCGATCTTTTTTCTGGCGCTCACCTCGGTGAACGATCTTGCGCGTCGAAGAGTAGACGCCGCTTCGAGGCGCAAGATTGTGGGACTCGCGTTCAGTCCAAACGAGTACGGCAACCGTATGCCGTGAACCGGACGCCGGATGCCGATTGAGCTAAAATGGAACCCGTGAAAGGTATCTCCATTCTTGGGTCCACTGGCTCCATAGGGACCAACACGCTGCGCGTGATCGATCGCTTTCCGGAGCGGTTTCGCGTCGTTGGGCTCGCCGCGGGGCGCAGGGTCGGTGAGCTCAGCGAGCAGATTGCCAGATATCAGCCGACCCTCGTGAGCGTCGCGACCGACGACCTCGCAGCGGAGATTCGGCGTGAGTTTCCGAATCTCACGGTGCGCAGCGGCGTCGATGGGCTCACCGACGTCGCGACACTCCCGGACGCCGATTTCGTCATGTCCGCGACCGTGGGGGCCGTGGGTCTCGTCCCGACGCTCGCCGCTGTCCAGGCCGGCAAAACGGTGGGGCTCGCGAACAAGGAAACTCTCGTCATGGCGGGCGAGCTCATGACTCGGGCTGCCGCAGCCGCCGGTCACGCACTTCTTCCTGTCGACAGCGAACACAACGCCATCCACCAGTGTCTCGATGGCCGCGATCAAGCGGTCAAACGGATCTGGCTCACGGCGTCGGGCGGTCCATTCCGTCAGGCGAGTCGAGACGCTATGCGCGACGCCACCCCAGCACGCGCACTCGCACACCCAACCTGGAAAATGGGACCCAAGATCTCGATCGACTCGGCCACGATGATGAACAAGGGGCTCGAGGTCATCGAAGCGTACTGGCTCTTCGGCGTGCGGCCGGACCAAGTCAAAATCGTCGTGCACCCTCAATCTACAATCCACTCGATGATCGAGCTGGAAGACGGCTCGTTCATCGCTCAACTCGGCGTGACCGACATGCGGCTTCCCATCCAGTACGCGTTGACGTACCCGGAGCGTCTCGATGTGGGTCTTGCTCCCATGGATTTGAGGGCACCGATGACACTCGAGCTCGAGCCGCCTGATTTCGATCGGTTCAAGTGTTTGGGGCTCGCGTACAACGCGCTCGAGGTAGGGGGCACTGCTCCCGCGGTGCTCAATGCAGCCAACGAAATCGCGGTGGCTGCTTTTCTCGATGAACAAATTGGCTTTCTGAGAATTCCGGACGTCCTCGAAGAAACGCTCTCGCGTCACCAGTCAATAGCGGTGCACGATCTCGAGACTGTGCTCGAAGCCGATCGCTGGGCGAGGACTGAGGCACGAAGCCTCATTCAAACAACGGTAGTGACTCGATAGATCGACCCCAACACGATGACCACGCTACTAGCTTTCGTATTCGTTCTGGGCGTTCTCGTATTCGTCCACGAGTCTGGCCATTTTCTGACCGCCAAATGGGTCGGCGTCCGGGTGAAGGTGTTCTCGCTCGGCTTTCCCCCCGCGATCATCCGCCGAACGTGGGGCGATACCGAGTATCAAATCGGCGCGCTCCCCCTGGGGGGCTACGTGAAAATGGCGGGTGATAACCCGATGGAGTCCACCGGGGATCCGGAAGAGTTCATGAGCCGATCCAAGTGGGAGCGGCTTGCGATTCTCTTCGCCGGGCCGCTCATGAACCTCGTGCTGGCGATCTTGATCCTGACCGTATTGTTCATGGTCGGCATCGAGCGGCCCGCGGGGCTCGACGATCCCGCCGTCGTCCGCTTTGTCGCCGAAGACTCGCCCGCGAGTCGCGCCGGCGTCGCTCCCGGCGATCACATCGTTTCGATCGATGGCTCCCCCGTCGCGAACTGGAGCGAGGCTCTGGACCACTTCCTCGTGAACGCCAACGAAACGCTCACCGTCAGTTTGCTGCGAGATGACGAGGCGGTCGAGCTCGCCTTGGACATCGAGACCCGCGGCGAGGACGGCATCGGGTATGCCGGGGTCTTCCCCGCCGTCCAACCCCAGGTACTGCGCCTGCGAGAAGACTTTCCCGCACAGCACGCCGGCATGCTGCCCGGCGACGTCATCACCAAAGTCGACGGCGCACCGATCTTCTATTTCACGGAGCTCATCACCGCCATCGAAGAGCGCGCCGGAGCTCCGGTCCTCATCGGGGTGCTGCGCGGCGTTGACGTGTTGGAATTCGATCTCACCCCGCAAAAAGACGGCGACCGGTGGCTCATCGGTATCGAGTTCAACCCGGCGCCGACCGTGATCCATCGCATCCCGAATCCGGCGCTCGCGTTCGGGGCCGCGCTCGACGAAACCTCCCGGTTCACTCGGCTGACGTTCGTCGTACTCGGTCGACTCATCAGCGGGCGGGCCTCCGTCAACACGTTGTCGGGTCCGATCGGGATCGCCGAAGCCTCGGGGGAAACCGCACGGCGGGGCGCAAGGCAGCTTTTCATGTTCATGGCATTCTTGAGCTTGAACCTCGCCATTTTGAACTTACTACCCATCCCCTTGCTCGACGGGGGTCATATGGCGATCATCGCGGCCGAAGGGTTGGCTGGACGTGATTTCAGCCTTCGGGTCAAAGAACGCATCCTTCAGTTCGGCTTCGTTATGATGATGATGCTGATGGTGACGGTCATCTACGTCGATTTGTCGAAAATCGAGGCTATCGGGAAGTATCTTCCTTGGTAGGTTTTTCGACACGAAGACACGGAGTCGCGAAGACCCGCAAGAAGTAGATTCTCCAGCTTACAGAACCCGCGCTTCACGCGTCCCGCCTTCCGTCGTCTCTGATAAGATCGGGCTCTTATGAGAATCGAGTCGATTGGGATTCACGAGGTCAAACTCGACCTCAAACATTTTTTTGAAACCAGCTTTGCGCGAGTGACTTACGAGCACTTCTTGCTGCTCGAAGTGACGGTTGACGGGGTTACCGGCTGGAGCGAATGTGTCGCGGGTGAGTCCCCGGCGTATTCGTCGGAGACGGTGAAGACCGCACTCCATGCGATCGAGGACTTCATCGCTCCCCATGTCTTCGGGTGCGCATACGATCATCCGGACGACATTCTTCCGTCGCTCCACCACGTGCGGGGCCACAACATGGCCAAAGCTGCGGTGGAAATGGGAGCCTGGGAATCCTACGCGCGAGGGCGCGGGGAGTCGTTGTCAAAAGCGCTCGGTGGCACCCGCACCGAAATCGCCTCCGGGGTCTCGATAGGTATCCAGGACAGCGTCGGCCAACTCCTCGAGAAAATAGAGGAGGAGCTTTCTGCCGGCTACCGCCGCATCAAGATGAAGATCAAGCCCGGCTGGGATTTGGACGTCGTTCGCCAAGTTCGCGAGCGTTTTCCCGACGCGCTCTTGATGGTCGACGCCAACAGCGCGTATTCGCTCGCCGATATCGAGCTGTTCCAGAAAATGGATGAGCTCGACCTGATGATGATCGAACAACCCCTCCACTACCAGGACATGTGGGATCACGCGAAACTTCAGAAAGAGATTCGCACGCCCATTTGTCTCGACGAGTCAATCCATTCGCTCGACGATGCTCGCCGCGCTATCGAGATGAAGGCGACTCAGATCATCAACATCAAGGCCGGCCGAGTCGGCGGGCTATCCAGTGCCCGCGATATCCAGAAACTCGCCGCCGAGCATGACATCCCCGTTTGGTGCGGTGGGATGCTCGAAAGCGGCATCGGCCGAGCTCACAACGTTCACCTCTCGACGCTTTCGAATTTCACGCTGCCGGGCGACGTCTCTGACAGCAAACGGTATTTCGTCGAGGAGATTATCGAACCGCCGGTGGAAGTGCGCTCGGACGGCACGATCGAGGTGCCCACCGGGCCCGGGATCGGCTATGACATCCAGAAAGACCGGATCGAAAAGCATCGCATCTCGCACCGGATCTTGACGCCCTAGCGGGCGGCGGGCGGCTAACGGTATACGGGTGACGTGCTCGTTTGGACGGAACGCAATTCCCACATGACTACACCTCGAACCAGCATGTTCAACTTCGGCCGCGCAAGATCCTTCACCGAGGTGCCTGCGCGCAAAAGAGCGGATCGCCCACAAACGAGCTTACACCGTATGCCGTATACCGTTAACCGCAATCCGCGAGCCGCCCGCTAGGGCGTCATCCGCAGGATATAATCCGCTCATGATCCCCCGGAGGTGCCTTCAAGGCGCGTTTTTTTTGACCCTGTTGACCGCTTTGACGGTTGGCTGCGCGTCGACACCGATGCCGGTCGAGCCGACCGTCGAAGACAAACTTGCTCGCCTGCTGAAACTCGAGGACGAACGCTCCCTCGGCGGCGGCGAAGTGCACACGCGATTGAGCGATCCAGCGGGGCGAGTTCGCGCAAGCGCTGCGCTCGCGCTCGGTCGACTCGGTGATTCAGAAGCAGCGGCCTCTCTCGTCCCGCTCCTTGTCGATCCAGCACGCTTCGTCCGCCAATCGGCGGCATTCGCCCTGGGACTCCTCGACGGAGAGCTTCCCGCAGAGACTCTCGTCGCACTCACCGAGGCGTTGCGCGACGAAGAAGAGCCGGTACGGGCGCGCGCGTATGAAGCTCTCGGGAAAAAGGGAGGTCCCGCGGCCGCCGAGATCATTTCCAGGGCGATCGCGAGCTCCGTCCCGCGAGGCGCTGAGCCCTACGCCTGGGCGGACGACATGGGATCCTCCGCGCTGACGTATTCGCACCACGACTTGCGTCTCGCGATTTTCGCCTTGACGCGCCTCGACCAAATGCGCTGGAGTTGGGACGTCCTGGCGACGGAGGGTTATACACCTCGTTTCGAGTGGTGGCCGGCCGCGTGGGCAGTGAGTGAGCTCGACGGAGACGAGCGCGCCCCGCTTCTGACTTACTACGCGGGCATGCGAAATCCAGAATTCCGTTTTTGGGCAGCCCGTGGACTCCGCGGGCTCGCCGATGGCGCTTCATGGGAGCGAGTCCGCGTGTTGTTGGCGGATCCCAACGAGCGCGTGCGCATTGCCGCCGTGCGTGCGGCCGCGTCTTTGGGTGCGAGCGACCTGGTACCCGACCTATTGTCGATGCTCGAGCGGGATACCCGCTACGTCCAGGCGGAGGTTCTCGACGCGCTTTCCGTGCTTCCTGCACCCGCCGCGATCGAGGCGCTCTTGGATCGCCTCGGCAGTGAAAGCCGCTGGCTCCGCGCTCTGGTGTTGCCCGCGCTGGCACGTCAGGATCCGGATGGGTTCTGGTTGTTACTCGCCGGGCTGGGATCGGACAAGGACTGGGAAGCGCGCGCGGCACTGGCGCAGCTGCTCGGGCGGTTGCCGAACGAGCGCGCGATCGCCAGGCTGCAGGCAATGGCCGACCCGGTGGTGGAGCCCGATGCCCGAGTTCGTGCCCGTGCTTTGACCGCGCTGACGCGACGAGATCCGGAGCACGTCGCAACGCTCCTCGTGCAGCGACTCTCCGCTGACGATCCGTTCGAACGACTGGCGGCGGCCGAAGCGCTCGAGACCCTGGGCGCCACCGACGGCGCCGCGCCCGTCAAGCAGGCGTTCCTCGTCGAGGATTCCGATGCGCCGCGAGTCAAGGCGGGACTCCTCGACGTGCTCGTAGCACTGGACGCCGAGGCGGGGCGAGCCACCGCGGTTTCCGCGCTCGACGATGCCAACTATCTCGTTCGTCGGCAAGCGGCGTTGATCTTGGAACGCAGCGGAGAGCCCAACGTCGCCGTTCGTCCGCGGCCAAGCGCGTTGGGGCTCGACGCCTACCGTCCCTATATCAACCCTCACTACTCGCCGCAGGCGTTCGTGGAAACCGAGCGCGGCACCATCGAGATCGAGCTCTTCGTCCTCGACGCGCCCATGACGGTCCGTAACTTCATCCGCCTGGCGCGCGAAGGGTTCTACGACGGGCTCACCGTGCACCGCGTCGTGCCCAACGGCTACATAAAGGCGGGCGATCCGAGAGGCGATGGTAACGGTGGCCCGGGCTACGTGATCCGATCCGAGCTCAACGAGCGCCCGATCGTGCGCGGTAGCGTCGCGATGAGCGATCACGGTCGAGACACCGCAGGCAGTCAGTTCTTCATCACCCACCTGCCGCGCCCGGATCTCGACGGCCGCTACGGCGTCTTCGGACAGGTCACTTCGGGCCTCGAGGTCGTCGATCGCACCGAGCCGGGCGACACCATCGTCAGCGTCACGATCTGGGACGGTTTCACCTCGCCGTATCGCGATGAAAACTGAGACTGAACCCTCCCACCGCTGCCCTGCCTCCCGTTCCCGTACCCGAATCCCCTGATGCCCCAACCTCGATACCTGCTAGTCGCCGTCGATCTCGACGGCACCCTCTTGACCTCGAACCGAACCATCGCCGAACAAGACGCGAACGCTCTCGCTATGTGCGTCGAGCAAGGGGCTTGTGTCGCCATCGTTACCGGCCGTCGCTTCCCCGCCGCCCGTCCCTATGTGGACCAGCTGTCTATACACCCGTTCGTCGTCGTCAACAGTGGCGCCATCATCAAACGTGAGTCCAACGGCCCGATCCTGAGACGACGCTTGTTGCCACTCGCCACGGCGGAGCTCGTGCTCGAGATCGCCGCCGGCGTTGATATCGAACCGGTCGTGCATGATGGTCCCAACGCCGAGGGGAATCTGATCCTCCGCGAACAAGCGCGGGAGCTTCCGCACGTGGGACGCTACCTGCATCAGACCACGCCGCCACCGCTGTGGGTTCGATCGATCGAGCTCCAACGGGATCCGGTTCAGATCGGGTTCGCGTCGAGCGTGAAAACGATCCGGGCGCTGGCAGCTCAGCTCGACGCTGAGCTCGACAATGTAAGCCTCGCCCGAACCGAGTACCCGGCCGAAGAACTGGCTCTACTCGACGTTCTGGCAGTCGATGCCAACAAGTCGACGAGCCTCGAGTTCCTGAGCGACTATCTGGGAATCGCTCTGAGCGAGACGATCGCGATCGGAGACAACTGGAACGACCTGGACATGCTCGAGGCGGCGGGACAAGGCGTCGTGATGGCCAACGCCGACGACGAGTTGAAAACCAAGAGCTTCGCCGCAACCAAGAGCAACGACGAAGGCGGCGTCGCCGAAGCCCTCCACCGCTACGTCCTAGCAAGCTGAGCTAGGGTCGAACTCGAAGCGCTTGATGCAGGTTCGTAGAAGCAAGGGGATGAGAGGATGGACTCGATTCAATGTTTGGAGATCCCAGGGATTTCAAAGGATAAGTTTTATCGCCAAATCCCCTCCTTATCTCCATATCTCCTTGCTCTAGGCGGGTTGGACAAAAAAATAGGGGGTGAAGCTCTCACCCCCGCTCTCGATACCCCTGAGGAAGTCGCTATTTCTTTTTTGCGGCCTTTTTCTTTGTCTTCTTTTTGGTCGCTTTTTTCTTTGTTGCCTTCTTCTTGGCAGCTTTTTTTTTCGCCATGCTTATCGCCTCCTCTCCTTAGGGGATAGAGCAGAGGTGCCCGAGGAGCCACAACATTTTGACAACTCAAAATTTCTTAATGACATCTCGACCATTTCCACTCGGATGCCAGAATACCCAAACGACCGTTCTTCGGACAGAAGCCGCCGAGGGCGCATCTGCTCGAAGAGCAGTAACAACTAGAACTTGTCTACGTCTGAGCTTGGCATACTAGATGTAGGATAAGGAAGGGTCTTGGGCCTGTCAACCCTTTTGTCGACCCTCAGGGAACTTGGTGCTTTGTATTGAACGCGTTAGCCGGAGAGCCCGTTCAAAACGCGCCAAAAACCGCGTCAAATGCGGGTCCGGGCGCTAGGTCATTTTTTTAGAGAATATATGACGAAAGTATGAGCAACCAGAAATCTTCGTTCACTTTTTCGGTCACCGCGAGATCCGGAGAAGCGCGTCGCGGGATCCTGACAACCGGCCACGGGGACGTCGAAACCCCGGCGTTCATGCCGGTGGCAACGCAGGGCACGGTCAAAACCTTGACCCAACGCCAAGTGGAAGAGCTCGGGGCAACGATCGTTCTCGCAAATACCTACCATCTGATGCTCCGGCCGGGTGCCGATCGCGTCGCATCGCTCGGGGGTCTTCACGGCATGATGGCCTGGGATAAGCCGATCTTGACCGACAGCGGAGGCTTCCAAGTCGCGAGCCTAGCTGCGCTGCGCCGCATCGACGACGAAGCCGTAACGTTTCGATCCCACCTGGACGGCTCGCTTCACGCGCTCAGCCCCGAAACGGCGGTGGCAATTCAGGAAAAGCTGGGTTCGGATATCGCGATGGTACTCGACGAATGTGTTGTCTATCCGTCGGAGCGAGCCCAAGTGCAACGAGCCGCGGCGAGAACATTGGCGTGGGCGCGCCGGTGCCGCGCAGCCCATCGCCGCGCCGACCAGGCGCTTTTCGGTATCGTTCAAGGCGGAGTAGACGAGGACTTGCGCCGGGAGAGCGCTCGATCCCTCGTCGAGCTCGATTTCCCGGGCTACGGGATCGGCGGCCTCGCCGTAGGCGAGCCCAAGGAGCTCACCCGCGCGATGACCGAGGTTTCGACGCAAGAGCTTCCTGAGGAGCGACCCCGCTATCTCATGGGCGCTGGCACTCCTCGAGACCTGGTGGAGTCCGTGGCCCGGGGCGTCGACATGTTCGATTGCGTTCTCCCAACCCGCAACGCTCGCAACGGCACCCTGTTCACCAGCCGCGGCAAGCTCGCGATCAAAAATGCCCGCTACACGGACGATCCCGACCCACTGGATCCCGAATGCACTTGCTACACGTGCGTGCATTTTTCACGTGCCTACATCCGCCATTTGTTTGTCGCGAAGGAAGCCACGGCCCGCACGCTCAACACCCTCCACAACCTGCATTTCTATCTCGAGCTGATGCGGCGAATCCGAAAGTCGATCGAGGACGACCGCTACGAGGCGTTCTCGCACGAGCTCGAGGAGATCGACAATCCTATATAGCTTGAAGCCCGAAAAGCGGTGAACTATCATGACACGGATGTTTACCGCTTGGTTTGTGCCTTTGCAGGGAGCCATGTCGCCTCTTGGCAATCCTCTCTTTCTGATGCTCATCATTTTCGGAGTCTTCTACCTGATCGTCATTCGACCCGCGCGCAAGACCCAGCAGAATACGGAAACCATGAGGGACCAGCTCAAAAACGGTGACCACGTATTGACGAGTGGAGGCATCTACGGGACAGTTGTCGGGGTCACCGACGATCAGATTCAGGTCCGAGTGGCAGATAGCGTCAAAATCCAATTTGCCAAATCAGCGATCACCCAGCTCGTCGAGGAGCCATCCAAACGCTCCTGAATTCAAAAACGCCTGCCCTCCGGCCAGCGCCGGCTGAAGCCACGGCTACAGCCAAGTGAGAAAAGCAGCGATTAGAGTGGAGACCCCATGAAGAAGAATCTGCGTTGGAAGGCCGTACTGATCCTCGCCGTCGTGGCCGGGTGTACGTGGGCGTTTTATCCACCCGAGGAGAAAATCAAGCTCGGTTTGGATCTCAAAGGTGGCATCCACCTCATCATGAAGGTGAACACCGACGACGCCATCGTCGCGGTCACTCGCGAAGTCGCGGATAACTTGTCCGAGATTCTCGACGACGAGAGCATCCAGTTCGTATCCATCGACGACGTCGAGCCCGGCAAGCTGTCCGTTGAAGGGCTGGACATTAATGAAGATGCGGCGTTCCGGCGCATCATGGAACAGAGCTTTCCTGCGTGGGACGTCCGAAGCCTCACCGGGGGCAGCTGGCAGCTCGAGATGCGGCCACCCGACCTCGCCATCCTCCAAGACGACACCGTCACCCAGGCGATCGAGACCATACGGCGCCGTGTCGACGCGCTCGGCGTGGCCGAGCCGGTCATCGCGCCTCACGGCGAGCGCGGCTCTCAGATTCTCGTTCAGCTCCCAGGTTTCGAGGATGTGGCCCGAGCGAAAGAAGTCATCAAATCGACCGCGAAACTGGAGCTGCGCATCGTTCGCTCGGCTGGGTTATCGGAGGAACAGCTCAGCCAAACTTCGGGAACGGAAATTTTTCCCGGCGAAGCCGACGAAGGCGGCAACGTCATTTACTACGCGCTCGATCGCGTCCCCGTCATCACCGGCCGCGACCTCAAAAACGCGAGCCCCGGTCGTGATCAGGAAACCGCCTCACCCGACATCAACTTTACGCTGAAGCCTGAGGCGGCAAGCAAGTTCCGCTCGGCCACCCAAGAGAACCTCGGCCAACAACTCGCGATCGTGCTCGACGGATCCGTGATCTCGGCCCCGACGATCCAGGGCGTGATTTACGACCGCGGCCAAATCACCGGCAACTTCACCGCGGAATCCGCCTACGACCTCTCGCTCAAGCTCCGCTCGGGCGCGCTTCCGGCGTCGCTCGAGTACCAGGAAGAAAGAACCGTCGGCCCGAGCCTCGGCGCGGATTCGATTCGAAGCGGGATCACCGCCTCCGCCCTGGGACTCGCCTCCGTCGTATTGTTCATCCTGCTGTATTATCGGCTGTCGGGCGTCAACGCGGTCGTCGCCCTCATGCTCAACCTCTTGATCCTCGTCGGCGCCCTCGCTTATTTCTCGGCGACGCTGACTCTTCCGGGCATCGCGGGCGTCATCCTCACCATCGGCATGGGCGTGGACGCCAACGTGCTGATTTTCGAGCGGATCAAAGAGGAGATGCGCTCTGGCAAGACACCTCGCACGGCGATCTCGGCGGGCTTCGGAAAGGCTTTTTGGACCATTTTCGATGCGAACGTGACGAGCCTCGTCGCCGCCGCAATTCTCTTTCAATTCGGAACCGGCCCCATCCAGGGTTTCGCCGTGACATTGAGCATCGGACTCATTTCGAATATGTTCACGGCCATTTTCGTTTCACGGTTCATCTTCGATCTCGTGCTCGGCGGACGCCGTCAGGTCGAAGCTCTCAGCATTTAGGACGACAAGAACACCATGGATTTTATTGGCGATACCAAAATCGACTGGGTGAAGTACCGTTGGCACTTCATCACCATCTCCCTCATCGTAGCCGTCATCGGGGCGATCGACATCGCTCGGAAGGGTGGCTTGCACTACGGCATCGATTTTTCGGAAGGCACGATCGTCTACGCCAAGTTCGAATCCACTCCGGAAGTCGACGTCATCCGTGACCAGTTGCGAAGTGCCGGCTTGGGAAGCGCGGTGATCCAGCGCTACGACCGAGACGACCTCAATATGGTCATGATCCGCGTCGAGCGCGAGGCCACGGACGCCGGGGGCGAGCTCGACAGCGCCGCGAACCTCATCCTGCAGGCGCTCGAGCAAAACATCCCTGGAAATACGCTCGCGGACTCGAGCACCGAGATCGTCGGCCCCGTGGTTGGGGCCGAGCTTCGTCGCCGGGCGCGCAACGCGACGCTTTTCGCCCTCGTAGCAATGCTCATCTACATCGCATTCCGGTTCGAGCTCGTCTATGGCGTCGGCGCCACTGTCGCGGTGCTGCACGACGTCGTGCTCACGCTTGCGCTCGTTTCGATCTTCAATTTCGAGATTACGCTCTATTTGATCGCCGCGTTCCTGACGCTGGTCGGCTACTCCGTCAACGATACGATCGTGATCTTCGATCGCGTCCGCGAAAACCGGAAGCTCGTCCGCAAAAGCTCGCTGCGCGACATTATCAATCTCTCGATCAACCAGACGCTCCGGCGAACCATTTTGACGTCCGGGCTTACCCTGTTCGTCTGCTTCGCCCTTTACGCAATGGGCGGAGCGGTTCTCAGAGGCTTCTCCTTCGTTCTCGTCGCTGGCGTCGTCATCGGCACGTACTCCTCCATTGCTATCGCGTCGCCGATCGTCTTGTGGTGGAGGTCGCTCAAAGGCCGCCCCGCCAAGAGCGCGACCAAGACCGAAGCGCAAGAAGCCCGGGTCTAGCGTCTGTTTTTCACCACGGAGGCACGGAGGACACGCGGAGAACGCGGGATCCTTTTGCTCTCAGCGTTCCCTCCGTGGGCTCCGTTGTGAGAACAGCGGCCCGAGGCGGATGGCGCTAGAATAGAGGCTAGGGGAGGTCTTATGGGCGAGCGCGACTCGTCTCCCTCGGGAGAAACGCGTTTATTCTCGGACACGTTGTCAGCGAGTCATGAGCAACCGCGCGTGCGCCACGGCCTCAGTGCGCCCCTCGGTCTTGCAGCCCATGCGGTTGCGCTCACCGCCATCGTCGTCGTGTCGCTTTTTTCGGTGCCCGAGCCGCGAACTCCGAACGCACCCTCGAAGACGGTGGTCGCGTTCGCTCCCCCGCCTCCGCTATCTTTGCACCGAGGGGCAGCGGCAGAGCCTTCGACCCCAATTGCCTCGACCCCGCAAGTGGAGGTCGCGAGTTTTGTTGCAACGCCGTCGTTCATCATTCCGGACACCCTGTTGACCCCAACCATCCCGCTCGCTGATATCCCGTCGGGAGCGACCGACGGTTTCGACGACGGCTCTAGTAACGGTATGGCCGGCGTAGTGCCGGGCGGCGCGGTCGGAGGCGTCCCTGGAGGGCTCGTCGGTGGCACCCTGGGCGGAAGCGGCACCGAACTCCCCGAGTTCCCGATTCCCGACGTCGGGCCGAAGCCGCTGCGCATGACAACCGCCATGTACACGGAACAGGCGGCGCGAGAAAGGGTCACCGGCTCCGTCAAATTGCGCGTCGTCATCGACGAACAAGGCAAAGTGCGGGTGCTCGACGTGCTGAACTCCATCCCGTTATTGGACGAGGAGGCCATCCGCACCGTCGAGTCCAGTTGGCGTTTCTCACCCGCGACCAAAAACGGACGTCCAGTGCCATGCCTGAGCGACCTCGTCGTCCGGTTCACTTTGCATTAGCCGACCCCCCAGTAACGACATCACCCGCGCTACCGGACTTCGGAATCGAGCCCGAAAGCAAAGGTTAGTAAGGAGAAGAAGGGGGATTTGAGAACCGATCTTGTATCCCCACATCCCCTCCTATCACGCCATCCCCGTGCTTTTGGACAGCCAAGAGACCCAGGTGTAACCTGGCGCCGGAAGAGGGTTGACAGCCTGCAAATCGCGGAATAGGATAACCCGCTCGAAATGGGTTGGCGGCTTTCTCCACGCAGCCGTCGCAATTATTCGAAAATGGAATTGGTTCCGCGTTTTCTACGCATTCGTCATGACAATGGTAACGACGAGTGTGCGACCTATCCGATGTCACCAGAGGCTGCTACCGACTTGTCGAATCGTAGAGGAGTATTTTCTCGGACACGTCGGGAACCTTTCGCGGGCTCCGGTGTCTAAGGGCTTGACCAGGGGTGATCTCCCTCGATCTCGATTGGTTTAAATAACGATACGGATTAGAACGAGCTTATACATTATTCAGTGTCGTTCATAATCTCCCGAAAGGAGCGCCGAACGCCGTGGCCAAAAACGAATCCAAAAACGCGCCCGACGAGGTTCCCAGGAAAGAGCTTTTCGATCTTGCGCTGACAAAAGAGGGCAACCCAGCAAGGTCGTTCGCTACCTTCCTGACCTCGCTTCTCATTCAAGGCGGGATTCTCTCAGCGTTGATCATCATCCCTCTGATGGCAACGGACAACATGCCAACGCCTGAAGGGATCATGACCTTCATGGCGCCGCCACCACCACCGCCGCCACCACCGCCACCGCCGCCGCCGCCGAAAGCGCGCGCACGGCCGCAGGCCCCGCGACCGGTGATGTCGACCACGCCACAGTTCGTAGCACCCGTCGACATCCCGGATGCAATCGGCGACGGTGGCGTTGATTTCGGCGTCCCGGGAGGCGTGGAAGGTGGCGTCCCCGGTGGCGTCATCGGCGGTATCGTCGGAGGTCTTCCGGAAGCACCACCCCCGGCGAAACAAGCGCCAGTTCGGGTCGGTGGCGATATCCGCCCACCCAACAAGGTGAGGGATCAGGCTCCGACCTACCCCGATATCGCCAAGCAGGCACGGGTCCAGGGAATCGTTATCCTCGAAGCCATCATCGACCCGGCCGGAAATGTCACGAACGTTCGCGTTTTGCGCTCGATCCCGCTTCTGGATCAATCCGCAATCGAGGCCGTGAAGCAGTGGCGGTACGAGCCGACGTTGCTCAACGGCCAGCCCGTGCCGATCGTGATGACGGTAACCGTCAATTTCGCACTGAGTTAGGTCGAGTTGAGTTTCTTGTCAGGTTTTTCGTTGAGAGATTTTAAAATGTTCAATTCATACCCCACCAACGTGGCGGTTCTAAAATCAAAGCACAACAGCCAAGGGCAAACAGGAGGAAATAATGTCATTTAGCTTAATCGATATGTGGAATCACATGGGGGTCACGGCCAAGCTCGTGAACTTTGTGATGTTGATCATGTCCATCTATTCCTTGAGCGTGATGATCGAGCGGTGGATGACCTTCCGCAAGGCGAAGAAACAGTCCAGAGCGTACGCACCCAAGGTGGCAAAGCTCTTGAAGGACGGCAAGATCCAAGAAGCCATCAAGGTTTCGAGCGGCAAAGACGTGAAGAACAGCCACTTGGCGAAAGTTCTCCTCGCTGGTCTCCAGGAATACCAGTTCCAGAAAGAGAGTGGAGAAGGCTCGCGTTCCGACATGATGGAGTCGGCTCATCGCGCCATCGAGCGCGCGACGGCGTTGAACCTCAATGATCTGAAGCGTGGCCTGTCCGGTCTCGCTACGGTCGGTGCGACTGCCGTGTTCGTCGGACTGTTCGGCACCGTCGCCGGCATCATCAACGCTTTCCGCGGCATGGCGCTGACGGGTTCGGGCGGTATCGGCGCGGTCTCGGCCGGAATCTCCGAGGCTCTCGTAGCGACGGCGTTCGGTCTGTTTGTCGCGATTCCGGCTGTGTGGGCGTTCAACTACCTGATCGCACGCGTGGACGGGTTCACGGTCGAGATGGACAACTCCGCCTCCGAGCTCATCGACTATATGGCCAAGAAAACGGTCAGCAGCTAGACGGACAACGCCGAGTCAATCGAAGGAGATACGACTATGGGAATGAGCACAGGCGATCAAGGCTCACTCAACAGCAACATCAACGTAACGCCGCTCGCCGACGTCATGCTGGTGCTGCTCATCATCTTCATGGTCATCACCCCATTGCTCCAAAAAGGCGTCGACGTCAAGCTGCCGGAAGCTGAGTTTTCCTACGATCACGCCGACAGCGAAGATGTCGTCAACGTCGCCGTCCGCTTGGACAACGCCATCTACCTCAACATGGTACCAGTGGCGGAATCGGAGCTCGTGACCAAGCTTTCCGCGGCCTTCGAAGGAAAAGCGGAGCGGATTCTATTTCTCAAAGCAGACGAGGGCCTGGAGTATCGCGACGTCATGCGGGTGATGGAGCTTTGCCGTGATGGCGGAGCTGACGAAATAGGCCTGATCACGGACAAAAAGGCAGGCTAGTCGTCTTTCGGGAGACTTATTAAGGAGTACTCTTATGGGAATGTCATCAAGCGGCGGCGGCTCGAGCGCCATGCGCGATCCCAACGTGACGCCGATCATCGACGTTATGTTGGTACTGCTCATCATCTTTATGGTGGTGACGCCACTCACCCAGCTGGGCCACGATGTGGAACTGCCGGAATCGGCCGCGAACGTCCAGCAGGACACAACACCCGACCCGAACCAGCTCGTGCTCGATATCAACGAGGCGGGGGAGGTGACCATCAACAAGCAAAATGTCAGCTGGGAGGAGCTACCTCTCAAGATACGCGATATCTTCGAGACGCGCTCGGACAAGACGATCTTTCTGAGAGCAGCGGCGGGCCTGAAGTACGGGGACGTCATCGCGGTGTTGGACGTGGCGCGTGGCAACGGCGTCGTACGTGTCGGCATCGTTCCGCTGGATCCGTTCGCAGGCGCGGGCGGAGGCGGTAGCCCTTAGCACGCAGCACCACGATTGTTTGCATGTAGCCTGGGAGTCAGCTTTCGCTGTCTCCCAGGTTGATTTTTGTGTAACTGCGCCCATCCCCCCAGCGGGTCCAAATTCGCAATCCGTAGCAGCTTTGTCTTCACGGCGCCCCCCGCCCCCCGGCCTCCGAGCGAGCGTGGGGTTGTCTGTACGCCCCACTGCGGTGAGGAGACACCCTCATCCCCCCGTGTGCTCTCCAGGGAAGCCCGCGACGGACACGGCCCCAACGCAGAGGCTCCGTAGCGCTTCGGAGGCGGTCGAACGGCACACGGCGCTAGTTAGGGACGTCGACCCATCCACGGGCGCATGAAAAACGGCTGGGCCGCACACAAACGCCGGAAAGCGTCTCGAGCCCGCAGAAGACCCGATTTTCCTAGCCATTTGGCCAATCGGGACTATAATGCCAGTTTCGGAGAGAGCATGTCTATGTTCTCCGAAAGGAGGTTCGTTGATGAAGCACAAAGTATGGTTGATGGGTGCGACCCTTGCGTGCCTCTGGGCGTGCGGCAGTCCGGAGCAAGCGACCGTCGAGCAATTCTTCCGTGCGTCCCAAACCGACGATAGCGCCACGGTTGCGGCCATGTCCGCTGTTGCGGCTCCCGGGACCGTCGAGTCCTGGGAGATGGTCGAAATAAGCTCTCAATCGACGGAGCCTTTCCCATTGCCGGGGCTGCTCGCAGAGATGAAGACCGCCGAAAAAGCGCGCGAGGTTCAGCTGGAGGAAGGCCGAGAGTACATGGCCGAGTACCAAGATTTGATCGATGAGATCACCGCCAAGCTTCAAGAGGATCCGGACTTCGAATACACCGGAGAACGCGGAGAGGTCCAAACGGCGTGGGCCGAGTTGCTCGAAGGGCGCAAAGCGACGGAGCGTGCCTATCAGTCGCTCAAACGGGCGGTCGACGATGAAACCAAGCTCGCCACGAAGTCCGTCGTCAGACAGCTGGACCTCGAGGACTTGGATGGAGAAGTCGCGGTCACCCAAATGGTCCTCATGCTGAAGCTCGCGGATGCCGAAGCGAAACCCTATACGGTTTCGCTTCGCAAGTACGACCTCTCTTCTGCGGGGAGCGATGTCACTGAGACGTCGCGTTGGATCATCTCGGGGATCGAAGAAAAGTCACCGACCTAGTGTGCGGCTCCGGACTAGCTCCGCCCCCGGCTGTTGCCGGCCCTATCAGTCGAGAAACTACCTGAGCACACAGAACCAGGAATCCCTCTCCCCCTCGGGGGAGAGGGCGGCGAGCGAAGCTCGCCGGGTGAGGGGGCGCTCCCGACGGCAAATTTTCTCTTTCCCGACGTGCACAGTGACTCCCCCTCAAGAAAAGCGGAGCCGCCGCTATCGGGGTGGCGCCGCTACGTCTGTTGGTTCGAAACCAGCTAACGTCCGTCCCTGGCGTCCGCGTCCCTGAAGACCCCCAAGAAACGTAGCGGCTGAATGGAACAGCCCCCCCGGCGGGGAAACAGCGGGTCCCCCCCGAGGACACGCGCGAAGTTGCGCTCGGTTTCGCTGCGCCAAACGCGTCCGTCGACGCCCCGCGGTTGGTCCCGTTATTGAGACTATTCGCTAGCCTCTGGGAATCCTGCGACGACCGTGGCCTCGACTTCGCCGTTCGCGTGCGAGAACTCGAATTGGTTTTGGTAGAATTTCGAGTCCTTGCTCGCCCGCAGCTCCAACTCGATCACCTCACCCGGCAGAAACGGGCTTTGATGCGTCCGCGAACCACCTGGCGTCGCGTTACCCGCGTCGTCATACCAGAACTCCGAGACCGAAAAACGCGTTATCGTGCCTTTGGACACGTTGCGTACCCGGACCGTGCTGATGACCTCGTTTCCCTCAACCTTTGTCTCGGGCGCAAGAATATGCACTCTCGCGAGACCCTTTATCGGCGGGGGGGTTGACGTCCGCTTCTTCCGAGGAGGCCGCTTGCTCTTAGTGGTGGGCTTCGTCGATTCGGCATCAGCGGATGCCCCAGGGCTATCCTGCGAGCTCGTCTCGCTACCGCCGCCGCAACCGGTTGCAAGCAGTCCGATCCCGACAAGCGAGGCCAGTAATAGAATCTCAAGGCGTTTCATAGGGTCCTCCTAGGTATCGAACGAATTAATTGCTCGGAGAGTATAGTCCCGAGAGCAGGCGTCGCTCAACCACGCATTGGTATTCATCGCTGCAAACCGACAACGATATCTCTTGGCGGCAATGCCCGTTTCTAGTCCCCGGTGCCGAGCTCCACTTCGAATCTGGAGCCGCCATCCGGCCGAGCTACGCACCGCACGCGACCACCATGCAGCTGCGCGATGCGCTTGACGAGCGCAAGCCCAAGCCCAATTCCATCGACTTCAGAAGCGGCCGCGTTCGCGCCGCGGAAGAAAGGCTCGAAGATACGCTCGCGCTCCGACTCGGGAACACCTGGGCCCCGGTCCGCGACGGACAGCAGCGCACCGCCAAGGCCGAGAGTGCCTACGTTGATCTCCACTGTTGACTCACCGCCGTAGCGACGCGCGTTCGACAACAAGTTGCGGATCAGACGGCGCAAGAGACGCGCATCTCCTCGGAGGGTGACCTTTGCCCCCGAGACATCGGCGCCGAAACGAGTTGCTTCCTCGGCGGCAAGCGAGAGCATATCAACCTCATCAGCGGTCCCAAGGGTGTCGAGAGTCTCCAAGCGGGAAGCGAGCAACAGCTCGCTGAGGAGTGAGTCGAGCTCGGAGACGTCCCGCGAGATACGCTCGCGCAACTCGGGTCTGACCTCCTCCCCTAGAAGCTCGGTGGCCATACGGATCCGAGTAAGCGGCGAGCGAAGCTCATGGGAAACGCCCGCAAGTAGCGTCCTCTGAGCTTCCACCAGCCGCTC
>CAMYKY010000027.1 GCA_947259165.1 uncultured Acidobacteriota bacterium
CCACACCAAGGCAGCCGAACGCACCCGCATCCATGGAAAGGGCAGTGTGAAGGTGGGTGTCACCCCAGAAAACTTCGCTCGGAAACCCGCGGCCCGCGTACGGCGAGTAAGCTCGGCCCGGATAAACCTCGGCCAGCGCATCGCCGCCATCTGGCGGCGGCGGGACCTGCGACCAGCCCGACGCCGGGGTGATCACGACTGAAAAGACGGCAATACTCACAATGCGAAGACAGCGTTCCACGATCAATCTCCTGTTCATCTCGTTTGCTCGTTACGATCTCTCATATGATGGGTGCTCTCGAGCAGACAAGTATATGCCCAGAATCCTGGTTGCGGACGACGTTCACAGCGATCGGACCCTGATCGTAAGACTCTTCGATAAGCGCCCTTTCAGCGACGTCATCGCGGTCGAATCCGGCGAAGAGGTCCTGGAGCTACTGGAGGCCGGTCCAGCAGACGTGCTCCTCGCCGGGTCGAGCTTGCCCGATATCGACGCGGCAACGCTGTTCGAGGAGGCGCGGAAGCGCCAGCCCGCGTTGCCAATTGTTTTTTTGACGCGTGAGGGGCCGGATGAAACCGTTGTCAAGGTTCTCCACCTCGGCGCGGCGAGCTACGTGCCGCGATCGAGAATCGCGCGCAGTGTCGAGGATACGGTGGTCCGAATTCTCTCGCTGTGTGAAAAGACGGCGCTCGGAACCCGGCTGCTCGACACCATGAGCGCGTCGTCCACGGTGTTCATGTTGCCGGGCGATCCGTCTTTGTTCTCCGATGTGATCCACTACCTTCTCGAGCTCATGGATCATTACGAGCTTCTCGGCTCGATGGATCGAATCTCGGTCGGCGTCGCCATCCAAGAAGCGCTCTTGAACGCCTGGGTCCACGGTAACCTCGATATCGCGTCGTCGAGCAAGAAAGAGGGATTCAAGACGTTCGATCGCCTCATCGAGGAACGCCGCAAAGCAGCCCCATTTGGCGACCGCAAGATTACCGTCCGCTCAGAGTTCAATCCGGCCCAGGGAAAGATTGAGGTCGAAGACGAAGGAGCGGGGTTCGATGTTGCCGCCGTTCCCGATCCAACCTTGCCGGAGAACGTCGGGCGCCCTAGTGGCCGAGGGCTTTTTCTCATGCGTCAGTTTTTTGATGAGGTTTCGTACAACGACACTGGCAACCGGGTGACGCTGGTAAAACGGACCCCCGAAGAACTGAACGGGTAGGCCAAAACTCTGACCCCGTTCCCGTTCCCGTTCCCGTCCCCGTTCCCGTTCCCGTTCCCGATTAAACACCGAGACGCGGGCGTTCGCTTTGCGTTGTTTCTGCGTTGACGACGAAGGGGCGGAAAGCAAACAAAATCGGGAACGGGAACGGGAACGGGGTCAACTACTTGCCGGCACGGGCCGGCGTGCTATCTTGTCGGGGACAGGAGAGAGCTAGAAACTATGGCAACGCACGATCAGTACATTGGCGGTGAATGGGTCAAGGGCGAGAGCTACACCCCCAACATCAATCCCTCGAATCTGGCCGAGAGCATCGGAGAGTATGCACGCGGCGGCAAGAACCAGGCCGAACAAGCCATCCAGGCTGCGCGGGATGCGGCGGCCGGCTGGGGGGCGGGCGGAATCCAGGCCCGCGCAGACGCACTCGACACCATCGGGACCGAGATTCTCGCGCGCCGCGACGAGCTTGGCCGCCTCCTCGCACGGGAGGAAGGTAAAACGCTCAAGGAAGCCGTCGGCGAGGTCGGCCGTGCCGGCTACGTGTTCAAGTTCTTCGGCGGTGAGGCTCTTCGCCTGAGCGGCGAGTTGACGCCATCGGTTCGCCCCGGCGTACGCGTCGAGGTGACGCGGGAGCCTCTCGGGGTCGTGGGCATCATTACGCCGTGGAACTTCCCCATCGCGATTCCCGCGTGGAAGATCGCGCCAGCTCTCGCGTTCGGCAATACCGTCGTGTTCAAGCCCGCAGAGCTAACGCCAGGATGCGGCTGGGCCATCGCCGACATCATCGCTCGCTCGGGAATCCCAGCAGGGGTCTTCAATCTCGTGGTCGGCAAAGGATCGGTCATCGGCGACGCCATCGTCAAATCTCCGGACGTCAACGGCATCAGTTTCACGGGCTCGGTGGACACCGGCCATCAAATCCTCGTCGAAGCCACCAAGCGCCACGCGAAGGTCCAACTGGAAATGGGAGGAAAGAACCCGCTCGTCGTGCTCGACGATGCCGATCTCGACGTGGCCGTCAACTGCGCCGTCAACGGAGCCTTCTTCTCGACCGGCCAGCGGTGTACCGCATCGTCGCGGCTCGTTGTGACCGACGGGATCCATGACCGCTTCGTTGATAGCGTCGTGGAAAAGCTGAAGGCGCTCCGGGTCGGAGACGCTATCGCTGATGACACGGATATCGGTCCCGTCGTCGATCAGGCACAGCTCGATCAAGATCTTTCCTATATCGAAATCGGGCAGAAGGAAGGCGCTCGCCTCGCCTGCGGCGGCGATCGCGTCACCCGCGACACCGAAGGTTTTTATTTGAGCCCCGCTTTGTTCGTCGACACCGACAACCAGATGCGAATCAACCGCGAAGAAGTCTTCGGACCTGTCGCATCCGTGGTGCGAGTCAAAGACTACGACGAGGCGGTGGATGTAGCCAACGACACCGACTTCGGCTTATCGGCGGGCATCGTGACGACCTCGCTCAAACACGCGGGCGATTTCAAGCAAGCCTCTCGCGCCGGGATGGTGATGGTGAACCTGCCGACCGCGGGCGTCGACTATCACGTACCGTTCGGTGGAACGAAGGGCTCGAGCTACGGCCCCCGCGAGCAAGGCGGCTACGCGAAAGAGTTCTATACGACCGTAAAAACGGCCTACGTAACGGGTTGACTACGGCGCTCAGGCGAGCGCTTGAGCGTGCTCACCTTCAGCGTCGTCGTCAACCTCTGGTTTGCCCTCAGATCTGGAGCGTAGGTAGTCGTAAAACGCGCTCTGAGCGCGGACGGCCTTTCCTGTTCGCGGCCTGTATCGGTTGGTGAGATCGGCATCGAGCGCCCGGGCCTTCACGTTGTCTTGCCATTGAATATCCAACAAGGCCTTGAGCTCTCGCCGCAATTTTTTGTCGTACACCGGAAAGGTCACCTCGACACGTCGATCTAGATTTCGTGTCATCCAGTCCCCGGACGAGAGAAACATTTTCTCGTCTCCGCCGTTGTGAAATACGAAGAGACGAGTGTGCTCGAGGACCCGATCGATGATCCCTATGCCTTCGATGTTCTTCTGGTGCTCCAACGTATGGGGCAACACGGAGTACATCCCGCGCACGTTGAGCCGCACGTGAACGCCTGCCTCGGCGGCGTCGTAGAGTAGGCCAATCATGTCGGGGTCGGTAAGGTTGTTGAGCTTGAGATCGATTGCGGCTTTCTTACCTTTTTGGGCGTTCTTGATTTCCGCTTGCACGAGCTCGACCATCCTCTCTCGAAACGTGAACGGAGCGACGACGAGGTGCTTGAAGGTAGGGACTCGATAGTTGTCCTGAAGGAAGTCGAACACCGCATCGACTTCACGGGTCAACCTGCGGTCCGTCGTGAAAAGACAGTGGTCGGAGTAGAGCTTGCCCGTGTCCTCGTTGAGATTACCGGTACCCAGGAACGCGTAGCGGGCGAGCTTGCCTTTCTCTTCGCGTAGAATCAAGCCCACCTTGGCATGTACCTTGAGTCCGGGCACCCCGAAAATCACCTGCGCCCCTTCTTCCTGGAGTTGGTTGGCAAGAGCTACGTTGGTCTCTTCGTCGAAGCGGGCCTGAAGCTCGATGATGGCGGTGACCTCTTTTCCGTTTCGGGCGGCGTTGACGAGCGCATTGGCGACACCGGAGTGGCGAGCCACGCGGTACAGTGTGACTTTGATCTCCGTCACTTTGGGGTCGATGGCAGCTTCACGCAGCAAATCGATGACGTAGTCGAACGACTCATAAGGAAAGTGCAACAGAAACTCGCGCTCTCGCATCGACGCCAAGATGCTCCGGCCTTGTTCGAGCGCGCGTACGGGGACGGGCTCGACCTTCGGGTATAAGAGCGACCTGTCGCCGATCTGCGGAAAGTCGATGAAGTCCTTGAAGTTGTGAGTGCGTCCGCCGGGAACCATACTGTCTTCCCCACGAAGCCGTAGTTTCCGCCCGATGAGGTCGAGAAGCTCGCTCGAGATCTCGCGGTCATAGACGAACCGAACTGGGTCACCTTCCTTGCGACCTTTGACACTCTTGACGACCTTGCGCAGATAGCTTTCCGTGACGTCGTCATCGATGTCGAGCTCGGCGTCTCGAGTGAGCTTGATCAGATGCGACTCGATGGACTCGAACTTGAAAAGCGCAAAAATGTCTTTCAGGTTGTACCGGATGACATCTTCGAGAAGGATGACGTACTGCTGGGAGTCGATCTGGGGCAGTATCAGGAACCGAGACAACGCGGGCGTCGGCACTTCGATGAGCGCATAGCGGTCCACCTTCGGGCGACGGGTCCGTAGCCGCGTCGCCAAATAAATGGATTTGTCTTTGAGCTCGGGAAACCGCGTTTTCTCGCCCACCATCAAAGGGGTGAGTTTCGAGCGCACCTGCTGACGGAAATAGCTCCTGACGGACTCGCCCTGTTCCAAAGTCAGCGCCGTCTCGTCAATGACGTGGATACCTTCCGTGGCGAGCTCGTCCACGAGCTGTCGGTAGATCCCCTGAAACATCTCCTGCTGGCGCAAAATGATGTGTTTGAGCTCGGTGATGACCGCTCGGGGATCGTGGCCGAGGAGCTTCTTACCCTTCTTGCCTAGCCGAGCAAGGCGATGGAGCGTGGCAACGCGGACCCGAAAAAACTCGTCTTGATTCGACGAGTAGATGCCGAGAAAACGGACGCGCTCGATCAGCGGGACGCTACGGTCGCTGGCTTCTTGCAGAACTCTCTCGTTGAAAGAAAGCCAGCTAACCTCTTTGTTTCTAAATGGATAAGTCATTCCGCACTCGCTCGAGGAGACTTGGCGAGACGGTATTATACCTGAAGTATCGCGAACGTTTAGTTGTCACGGTCGGTAATCACGAGCGCGATTTCATGACTGCCGACACGGAATTTCGAGCGATTGTCGAGGGCAACTTCCGAGATACGCTGGTCGTCGACGTAGGTTCCGTTCGTGCTATCGAGATCCTTCAGTGAAATATCGGTTCCGTTGAACTCGACGCGGACGTGGCGACGTGACAGCTCCGGGTCATCGACGACAAGATCGCAACCGCTTCGACCCACGGTGACGACCGTCTTTTCAACGTTGAGAACTTTGCCAGCTTCCTCGCCGCTGACGATGAGCAACGCGTACTTTTTGCCCGGGTCGAGACCCTGGCGCGGGGCGCCCATCAGCGGTGTGTCGACGATCGAGATAGGGATCGTCATCTCCGGCAGCGTCAGCGGTTGTTGGCACTGCGGACAGAGAATCTGCGCAGACTCCGTCAAACGCGGAAGCTCGTCTTCTATGGACAGATCGCAGTGAGGACAGCTGAGACCCATAATCAAAATTGTAAACGTGAGAGGCCGAGCTGACAAGCCGCTCTTGGAGTTATAGTGTCCCCGAGATATGTCGACGCATACCCTGGTCACCGGCGCCTCTACCGGCATCGGGCGAGAGCTGTCTGCACTGTGTGCCGCTGACCAGAGAAACCTGGTGCTAGTGGCCCGCAGCGAGGACAAGCTGTCGTCGCTTGCGGAATCGCTGCGGTCGGCTCATGGAGTCAAAACGGAGGTGCTCGTGCAGGACCTTGGCGAGCCGAACGCCGCCGAGAAAACCTGGAACGAGATCCACTCACGCGGTCTCGACGTCGACACCCTGGTCAACAACGCCGGGTTCGGTTATCTCGGCGCGTTCCATGAAGCCGAAATCGAGAACCAGCTCGACATGCTGCAACTGAATATCTTCGCGCTCACTCACCTAACCCGACTCTGCCTGCCGGAGATGATCGCGCGTGGACACGGGCAGATCCTCAACGTCGCCTCCACGGCATCTTTCCAGCCGGGCCCGTTCATGGCCGTGTATTACGCGACCAAGGCCTACGTCCTGTCGTTCTCTGAAGCGCTCGCGGAGGAGCTTCGCGGCACCGGCGTCACCGTCACGGTGCTTTGCCCCGGAGTCACCGCCACCGGCTTTCAAGCCCGCGCGCAAATGGCGGACTCGCGATTGATCCGCCTCGGGATGCAAGACGCTCGCTCCGTCGCCCAAGTCGGCTACCGCGCGATGGTCAAAGGAAAGGCCGTCGCCATCCCTGGTCTCGCAAACCGCATCCTGACGCTAGCCGTGAGACTCTCCCCGCGCTTCGCCGTCCGCCGCGTCGTCCGCCACCTCAATCTTGGGGACTGAGAGAGACGTCTCACCACGGAGTCACGGAGAAAGAACGCTCTCTTAGCCGAGGCCGCGTTGCATCAGTGCGGCGAAGCGCTTCGCGAAGTCGGCCGGGTCCGGTATGTCCGAGCCTTCTGCGAGAAGCGAGTAGCCGTACAAAAGCTCACTGTACTCGGACACCGCCTCGGTCGTCTCGTGCACGTCGAACTTCGCCTTGAGTCCCGTAACGATCGGGTGCTCGGGGTTTAGCTCCAGAATCCGCTTTTGCGCGGGCGCATCGCCCTGCTGTTGGCGGAGCCATTTCTCGACCCGCGGGCTGACATCCTCCTCGCCGCCGACGAGGCATGCGGGCGAGCTCGTGAGTCGCGACGATAAACGCACCTCTTTCACGCGGTCGGCAAGCGATGTCTTGATACGCTTGAGGAGGGCTTCGAACGTCTTCGCCTTCTCGTCGAGCTCTTTCTTCTGGACCTCTTTCTCTTCATCGGTGCCAAGGTCGACGGTGCCCTTGCCTGCCGATTGGAGCTTCTTGTCCTTGTACTCCGTCAGCGACTGCATGAGCATCTCGTCGACGGCGTCCGTCAGGAAGAGAACCTCGACTCCTTTGTCGCGAAACGCCTCGAGATGCGGCGAGCTTTCGATCATGTCGCGGCTCTCACCGGTCATGTAATAGATAGCGTCCTGCGCCTCGCCCATCCGCTCGACGTAGTCTGCCAGAGATGTGAGCTTCTCCGTCTCGCGGGATGATGGAAACAGCAGAAGTTCGACAATTTTGTCCCGGTGCTCGAAGTCCTCGATGACACCTTCTTTCAGAGCGGCGCCGAACGGCGTCCAGAATTTGAGATATTTTTCCTCGTCGTCCGCTTTCATTTTTTGAAGCGTGTCGAGAATCTTCTTCTGGAGCCCTTTGCGGATCTGGCGGATCTGACGATCGTGTTGGAGAATCTCGCGAGATACATTCAGGGGAAGATCTGCCGAGTCCACGACGCCCTGCACGAACCGAAGGTAGCGGGGCAAAAGCTCTTCACAGCGCTCCATGATCGAGACACGTTTGACGTAGAGACGGAGGCCGGACTCATGCCCGACGTAGTAAAGGTCGAACGGGGCCTCGCTCGGGATGAACAAAAGCGCTTTGTACTCGATGGTCCCTTCTGCCCGCTGCAGAACCCTCTCGAGCGGATCCCGCCAATCGTGTGAGATGTGCTTGTAGAACTCGGAGTACTCTTCTTCAGTAACGTCCGATGCAGCCCTCTCCCAAATCGGCTTCATCGAGTTGAGAGTCTTGTCTTCTCCGTCCGCTCCGTCCTCGCCAGGGCCACCACGTAATACGATCGGGTAGGCGATGAAATCCGAGTAACGACCGATGATGCGCGACAAAACGTGCTCGTCAGTAAAATCCTCAAGCCCGCTTTCTTCGTCCACTGGATCGAGATGCAGTGTGATGCTAGTGCCGTGAGCCTCTCGCTCCGCCCGGTCGATCTGATAATCGCCCTTCCCGTCAGAGACCCACTTCGTCGCTATCTTTTGCCCGGCGCGGCGTGTCACCAACTCGACTTTGTTGGCCACCATGAACGACGAGTAAAAGCCCACACCGAATTGACCGATGAGCTCACCCGCGTCTGCTGACTTGTCAGCCGCCTTGGCTTTTTTCATCTTTTCGGCGAGCTCCCGCGTTCCGGACTTCGCGATCGTTCCGATATTCTCGACGAGCTCCTTCTTGCTCATCCCAATCCCGTTGTCGTGAATCGCGAGCGTCCGCGTGTCTTTGTCGACCTCGAGCCGGATCTCGAGCTTGGCGCCGTCGGTGAGAAGCTCGGGCTTCGTGAGCGCCTCGAAGCGAAGCCGGTCGGTCGCATCCGACGCGTTCGAGACGAGCTCGCGCAAGAAGATGTCCTTGTGCGAGTAGAGCGAATGGATCATCAGCTCGAGGAGCTGCTGGACTTCGGTTTGAAACTGAAAGGTCTCCGTGGTCATTGTGTCTTTTACTACTCCTTGGTTTTCTACTCGTTGGCTGACAAATCGAGGCAACACTGGGCCCACGCGTCCGGGTTTTCCCAAATCTTTACCGTCAATGCAGCCAAGCGCGCAGTATCGAGTCCGTCTCGAAATGATTCGGCGAAGACGCGCGAAAACTCCTCGCACCCCGGGTTCGTGTTCGCGAGCTCGGGGAGCTCGTTCAACGTAGCATCCCGATAGCGCCCCACGAGACGCGCAAGCTCCGCTTTCACCCGTACGATATCGACGAGGAAACCGTGCTCGTCCAGCTCGTCGCCTTCGACCACGATCTCGACGCGATAGTCGTGGGGGTGCAGCTCACCCTCGGGGCCAAAATCTCCCCCGACGAGGTAGTGCTTCGCGGTGAACTCGGTGTTGACGCCGAGAGCATACTTCGCCATATCCGCTCAAGTATAGGTCAGCAGCACGTGCAAGCACGCATCCCGAGGCTCGTTGATGAGCTCATACGCCTCGGCGGCACGCTCGACCGGGAAGCGGTGGGTGAGAATCGCCTCCGCAGGGAGGCAGCTCAGCGCGTTCGCGGCCACTTCCATTCGTCGCTTTTGGCTCCACCGGGAAGCAAGCGACGGGCCGAGGTGGCTCACTTGGCTGGAGATGAGTTTCAGCCTGCCGCGATGGAAATGCGTCCCCAAGTCCACCGGCACCGGCTCGTCGCCATACCAAGAACCCACGACCACGCGGCCTTCGAAACCGGTGGCGTTGATGGCGAGATTGAGTCCCGCAGGCGTTCCCGAGAGCTCGATCGTCAGGTCGACGCCCTCGAGCTCCCTGAGCTCATCCGGATGAAACGATCGCGTGGCGCCACATTGCATCGAGGTCGCTCGCCTCGACTCTATTGGATCGACGCTCCAAAGCTCCGCAAGCGGAAATCGAGACAAAAGAGAAGTCGTTGCCAAGCCGACGACTCCCTGCCCGACAACAACCACGCGCTCTCCGACCAAAGGTCGCGCGTCCAAAACAAGATTCACCGCAGTCTCGACACTCGGCCACAGCGTGGCGACTTCGGACGACACCTCTTCCGGCAGCTCGTAGAGCTCCTCTTCGCGGGCGACGTAGTGGCTCACATGAGGCTGAAACGCAAACACGCGACGACCATCGTCAACGATCTCGCCGACCGATGCGTAGCCATACGCCATCGGGTATCGAAACGATCCTGCTAGTGACCCCAGAGCTTCATCGAGGATTGTGCCCGGCGCGATATCACCTCGATAGAAATGACGCTCCGTCCCGGCGCTGATTCCAGATACCGTCGCGCGGACGAGGAGCTCGCCTTCGCTGGGTGACGGGATGGCGTCCTCGCGAATCTCGATACGACCCGGCGCCTGAAAGACGACGGAGCGACGCGTCACGGGTCGGACCAGCTGAGATCGCCGGCAAGGACCAGGTCATCGCCGACGCGTTCGGAGTGCCACGATCGGAGACGGGGAAACGGCGATAGCTCGTTCTCACCAAGCGCAGGTACACCGCCGACGAATTGAGGTGCGACCGTGACCACGACGTAGTCCACGAGCCGCGCCGTCAAAAAGCTCGTCAAAATGCGAGCACCCCCCTCGACGAGTAGATGCGACACGCCGCGTTCTCCGAGGCTCGCGACGAGCGGATCGAGATCGACCCAACCGTTGTCGAGCGCCGGCGTCCTCAAAACTTCCACCCCGCGAGCTCGAGCTCGCGCTTCGTCTTGCTCGCTCGCGTCCGAAGCCACCGCAAGCCACGTACCGCGTCCACTCTCCATGAGGTGAGAAGCATCCGGCAGTCGCAACCGACTGTCCACGACGATCGGTTGAGGGTCCGAGCCCGGGACCAGGCGGACGGTGAGCTGAGGATCGTCCGACAACACGGTGCCAATCCCGACGAGAATGGCGTCGTGCGCCGCGCGCAGCTCGTGGGTGAGCTGCAGCGAGCTCGGACCGCTGAGGCTCAGCGGCCGCCGCCCTCGTCCCGCAATACTCCCGTCGAGACTCTGAGCATAGGCGAGAGTCACGAAAGGGCGTCCGCGATTGGAGCCGTTGCGCTCGGCTTCGTCCAAACGAGCATGGAGCTCCCCGAGAATGGGGCTCAAAACACGCTCTCGCTCCAGCATCCGACTCCCTATATCCTATCCCCGTGAACGCGTTCGCGCACTACCTCGAAGCCAAGCGCACCGTCGACGACCGCGCCCTAGACCGCCGAGTGCTGGAAACACTACGCCGACGGCTCGAAAACACTGCCGAGCCGTCCATTGCGGACGTCGGAGCCGGAATCGGCACCGGGATCGAGCGCCTCCTCGACTGGCAGGTCGTCACCCAACCCACCTATACTGCCATCGAGCACGACAGCGATCTCCTCGCCACCGCCCGCGCCCGGCTCGAGGGCCGAATCAACGCAGAGTTCATCGCCTCGACCCTGACCGACTTCGCCGCCGATGGCGAGAATCTGGCGCGGTTCGACCTCGTGATCGCGCACGCGCTCCTCGACATCGTCGAGCTCACTCCCGCCCTGAACAACCTCGTATCGCTCGCCCACCCCGGCGGATTGTTGTATTTCCCCATCACGTTCGACGGCGAGACCATCTTCGAGCCCGTGCACGCAGACGACGCAACCATTTTGTCCCGCTACCACGCGTCCATGGGTGAGATCGGAGACAGCAAGACAGGAAGGAAATTGTTCCATGCGTTGGAGGAGGAGCCCGTCGATGTCCTGGAGCTGGCGAGCTCCGATTGGATCGTGTTCCCGATCAACGGAAGCTACCCAAACGATGAAGCTTTCTTTCTGCGCTTCGTCGTTGAGATGGTCGAGCAGACTGTCGGTGAATCGGCTGGCAGTTGGGCCTCGACGAGACGGCAACAGATTGAGCAAGGTCGGTTGCTGTACATTGCCCACCAAATCGACTGCCTGGCTCAAAAACGCTAGCGTTGCAGAAGAGATCGTGCCCGCGTCGAATTAGTTATCGCCGGAAGCCGATATCGTCCAGGATCACGACTCCACTGCCTTCGGTACGGAAGCGGATGGCGGCGAGGTGCGCTAGGTCCAAAGACTCGAACCGCGCGAGAGGGATCCCATAACTCTGGAACGTCGCCTCCCAATTTTTCGGGAACCTCTTGCGGTTGAGCCGCTCGAGCTTCAAGAACTGAACCTTCAGCGGCGGCGTCATCGGCGCGACGTCGTTGACGGCGATGGTTTCCGTGGCCCCACTCTCGTCTTCGAGCTCGACCGTTAACTCGAGTGATGTCGTCTCGCTGTCTCCGGGCTTCTCCGTCGATGAGCTCAGGAAAAAACTCAACTCGCTACTCGGGTCGAGCCGAGGACGGAGCTCGCCGAAGCGGATCGTGTAGCTCCCCTCCTCGCCATCCGAACCCAGAACGACTCCGTTCGTCCCCTGCGTCAGATTGTCGCGAAAGCGAAGCTCTTCCTCGCGCCACACGGTGAGCCCGTCCGAGTCGATCACGGCGCCATCGAGACTCGCGGTGGTGACATCGAGATCCTCTTCAAAGTCCGCAACCGCCTCGAAGGTCGAATCCTGGAACTGAGCGAGGTAGACCACGTCCTGCGGAAGCCAGGCAGCCCCCACCCGCGGATCGCGAAATAAACGCAAATAACTCGCATCGTCGTGGAGCGTCGCCTCGAGGAACGCAGCGATGTAGACCTTCGCGACTTCTTGCTGGTCGAGCTCCGAGATGAGCGGAGCACGATTCAAGAGCCAGGAGCCAGGCGGCCCCGAGTCCATTCCCCAGCTGGTGTTGAACTGGCCGTGGTTCGCGCCGTGAACATAGATCCCCGCCTTGAACCGATACGGGTCGCGATCGAGACGAATGCGACGAAACTGCCGCATGCCGAACGAGCTAGCCTCGTCGCTATCGTAGGAGCCTTGGAGCGTAAGGAAGTTGACGTTGGCGAGCTCGACCCGTCGCGGATAGTGGCGATCGGTTTGCGCGATCGCGACGAGAGCGCGGATTGAAAACCCGTAGTCGAAACGAACCGTGGCGTCATTGGGAAAATGGTCGAGCCCATTGAACGCGTGCGCCACGGACACCGCTTCGCCCCCGCGCGAATGCCCCATCAGGGCAATGCGATCGGTATCGACTTTCTCGTGAAACCGGTGGCCGGCGGTGCCGTTCCACTCGTGCCACAGGCGAAGGTGCTCGAGAAGGAGCCAGGCACGCATCGGCATCTCTTTGCCGCGAAAATCCCCAGACCAAGTACTGTTGATGAAGTTCTCGTCGACCGAAGCCGTAATGAAACCACGGCTCGCGAGAAGCTCACCGAGATACGCGTAGCCCGCATCGGAGTGGTCTTCCATGCCGTGATTACCATGCACGACGAGAACGAGCGGGAACGGCCCCTCCCCCGCCGGCAACCAGACGCGCGCGTTGAGAGGCGCTTGCGCGATCGAAAAACCCCAGTACCATTGCCGCGCTCGCGCACCGAAGTCTTTCCAATCGGGTAGGATCTTCGATGCATCGACCGTCGGAGCCTCCACATCCACGTCGGTCCCAAACTCAGACCGGCGTCGGTCGGTGCCGCTTCCGTAGGTTAGGATCTCGATCTCGAAAGGGCCCTGCGCCGCGGGGTTGCTCGCATCGAGTCGCGGCGGCGCCAGAGCTCTGGTCGCGTCCACTGGATGCGGATCCCGCCCTTCGTGGTGGATCCAGACGAATCCGGCAACGAGCGTGATGACGGACACCGCAACGAGACCACCGACGAGCTTCCGAGCGCCCCCGCTGCGTCGAGTCCAATAAGCGCCAACCAAGATCGCGATCGCGGCGAGGAGTGCGATCGACGCTGGATAGAAGAGGATCGGGTCCCACCGAAAGCGGAACCGATTGGAGCGCAGTACGTAGAGCGTCCCTATGGCCGCGACCGCGATGTAGCGGAACTGCGGCGGCACATACCGAAGCCAACGGGCGATGAGTTTTACTGCGGCGACCAGCGCAAAAAGCACGACCGCCCCGGCTAGAGCGAAGACGATCGCTTCCAGAATTCGCGGCAATCCGGAGAGAACGAAGAATCCCGTCACCGCACAGACGAGAACCGTCGCAACGGCAAGACCGACCGATGCGCCGGTCCAGAAAGCACTAGGCTCGTCCTGATTATTGTTGCCGGAGGTAGTCATCGGTGCCTTCGAGCCAGTCCTGGCGCGGAGGCGAGAAGATATCGACATCGAGGGTGGCCTCGAGAGCTTCCGCTTTATGAGGCACATTCGAGGGCAGCACGAGAACTTCGCCGGCACGAACGACGATGGGCTCTGCATCCTCTGAACCGACCCAGAACTTCAGCGCGCCTTCGAGGATATAGGTAATCTGCTCATTCTCGTGATGGTGCAACGGAACGATACAGCCTTTCTTCATGTAGACGTGGGTCAGCATCGCTTTGTCACCCGCGATCATGCGCCGGTCGATGAAGTCGGAGAGCCTCTCCTTGGGCATGTCGTCCCAGCGGATGTGTCGGACGGCGTTCGAACCCTTATTACTATCTGGCACTCATATCCTCCTCAGCAAGTTGGGCTACGTTACTATAATGTCACCTAGGGTGACATAGCGCGGACATGAGAAACGGGACCGTTAGAGTCGAGCGCGACGGCTGGTTCATCGACATCGAGACTCTCGATATCTCGGAGCGGCCTAATTGGGAGATACGCTGTCGGATCCGACGCACGAAAGAGGACCACGAGGAGGTACGCGGCCACCGATTCTTCGTGAGCCGCGAGCTCAGCGAGCGCTACAAACTCGACGAGCTTTCCGAACAGCGGCGCGAAAAATTGATGACCCAGGCGGCAAAGCGCCTCGTCATCAAAGAGCTCGACGAGATCTTCGCGGAGCCCGAAGGCGGGCTCGACTCGCTACGCCCCCTCACTGCGACAGAGCTCGGCTAGAGCCCTAGAACGTCCGTGCCTTGTTCGAACACGACGTCGACAGGAATTCGCTCGTCGCTGAGACGGTCCAACTGTTGCTGCAAGGTGTCGCCGACGACCTGATACGTTGCCATGAATTCCCCGAGTCCGTCGTAGTTTCCTTCGCCCTGGAACTTCAGGATCACGCCAGCGAGTTCGTCCACGGCCTCACCCATGGTCTCGAGATCGACTTTGTAGGTCTGCGCGGCCGCATCGTAGGAGAACGCACCCTTCTCCTCGAGGAAGTTGAGCTGCATCAAGTTGGCACGTCCGTGGGCGCTGGCCGCTCCAAAACGAACCGAGCGGAAGATCGAGGCCAAGAAAGTGACGTAGTTGTCGTCGAGACTCTCATCGTCGAGCTCGCCTTGGCTCGCCAGCTCCGCGATCATAAAAAGACCGAGAACGTCGGCTTTCGCTTCCTCGAGGGCGGAGGCGCGTTCTTGAAGCGCGGCGCGGACTCGGCCTCGACCGTTGACGGTGTTTTTGATCCCGAGACCGTGAGCCACCTCGTGGAACATGACGTTCGAGAAAAAAGAATCGAAGTTGACGAGCGAGCGTTGCTCGTCGGCAATGAGCACATTGACGATCGGGAGAAGAATTTTGTCGAACTTCGCGCGCATGGCGTTTTTGAGTTGGAGTCGCCGAGTCCCCTTCTGCAGCTGCACCTCCTCATCGTTCGGCAGGTTGACCGCAATGGCCTTCGAGCCCGCGTTCGCATCGCCCGCGTAAAACACGACGTCGTAGGCATTCAAATCAGAATCGAGCCCGGGAGTTTCCTGCTTGTAAACGTCGTCGACCGGGATGGTTTTCTGGAGCTCTGGAAGAAGGGCTGCATAGCGGGACAGACGTGCACTCCACTCTTGATCTTTGACGAGAACGAACGACTCGTTGGCCGCTTTGAACCCGAAGAGTTGGTCTTCATAGTTTTCGATCGGGCCGATGATGATATCGAGCGAGTTGTCTTTCATATCCATCCACGCCATATCACTCGCGCGATAATCGTCGGAGAGCAGAGCGTCAGCGCGTAGTTCGAGATAGCGTTTCAACCCGGGATCCTCGGAGAGCTCGGCGGCCGCCCGTAGCGCCTCGGCGGCTTCCCCGTACGCCTCTTCGAAAAAAACTGAGTACGGGATCGCGGTGAGTTTGCCGTCATCGTCGCGGCGCACCATCGTGTAGAGGCTCTCGAGCTCGACGCCATCGAGCTCTTCTTTGGGCATGTCGGGGGGATAGAAGTTCGCACCGGCAGGTTTGGGCTCGGCGTCGGGAACGAAGGGCTCGTTGTTGGCCAATCGATCCCACGGGCCGTAGTTGATCATCGCGAAGCGCCGCGCGTCTTCATCCTCGAGCCTCGCCATCAGCTCGTCTCGGTCGCCATACGCTTGTTGCCAATAGGCGCCTTCCATCGCCTGCGCTGCGCGGACGAGATGCGGGATCATCGCGCGTTCGCTCTCCGACAGCGAGGCGACATCGGTCGTAAGCCGAACAGTCGTGTATTTCGCAAGACGCGCCTGCATGGGGCTCAGCGCTTCGGGCTCGACCGCTTCATCCGGGGGCGGCGCCTGACACGCATAACCCGCGACCAAACAAGCAACCACCCAGGGCGCGGTAAAACGGTTCATTCCTCGTTGCGTCATGCTTTATTGTACATTTCAGTTGACGCAGAACGATACTTTTGGCGCAGAACGATACTTCTAGCATCATCGAATTCTGGTAGAGACGTCAGGAGAAGTAGCTCGGGTGTTCGCGGCTCTAGGGCACGAGTCCCGGGTCGCCATCATCCGTCTCCTTCTCGCCGCGCATCCGACCGGGCTCGTCGTCGGCGAGCTCCACGATGAGCTCGGAATCCCGGCTTCCACCCTTTCGCATCACCTGGATGCGCTGCGCCAGGAAGGGCTCGTTGAACAGGAGCGGGAGGGGCGATTTCTGCGCTATCGAGCTGGCACCGCACAGCTTCAAGTCCTGCTCAACTTTCTCTACGCCGAGTGCTGCACCCGCCAGCCCGCCGTCAACATCTCCGTCCCGGCAAAGGCCTAGCACCCATGAGACTCTTTCACCGCCAGGGCGAAGGCTTCACCCTCAACCAGAGCCAGCAAGCCCCGTGCGACCCCGGCGCGCTGAACCATCTCGGGATCCAAGTGAACACGGCCGAGGAGGTCGCCGCCGCCACCAAGCGTCTCTCCGACGCCGGTTTCGAAACCCTGGAAGAGAACGACACCGTTTGTTGCTACGCGCTCCAAGACAAGGTGTGGTTTAGCGATCCCAACGGCTACCGCTGGGAAGTCTTCGTGGTCAAGCAAGGCGACGTAACCGTCCAGTCCGACCCCGCCGTCCAAGCCGCCAAAACCGAAGAGCCCTGCTGCGAACCCACCTGCAGCTTGTAGCGCAACGCAAGGGCGAGCTCGTCGCCAACGTGTGGCGCGTCCCGATCCTCACGGATCGTCCCGCCACGTGGACCGACGCCGAACAGATCACCTTTGACGAAGCCTACATCGAGCACCTGGACGTTTCTCCCGACGGCGAGCGCTTGCTGATCAGCTCCGATCACGCCGGAAACCCCGACATCTGGGAACTTCCCGCGGCCGGCGGCGAGTTACAGCAGCTGACCAGTGATCGTACTCCTGACTGGGCGCCCCCTCACCCGGCTCGCTCGCCTGCGCGAGCCTCATTTCGAGATCAGGCAGTGCCCTTCAAGTACGCTTGTCGCTTTTGCTCAGGAAATTTCTCGATCGCGTAGCGCAGCATCGTGCGCGGCATCTTCTTGTAGTGGGTTTTCAAGAAGCGTTCCTCCGACGCGAGGTCGCGGTTTCCCACCTCTCTCAACATCCACCCGACGGCTTTGTGGATGAGGTCGTGGTCGTCGTCGCGCAGTAGCTTTGCTATCGCGAGTGCGTCTTTGAAATCCTTCTGCTTGATGAAGCGGAATGTCACGAGGATGGCGATGCGGCGCTCCCACAAATCGGAACTCTTCGCCCAGCGATAGAGTTGTTTTCGATCCTTGTCTTCTAGGTAGCCGCCGACGATCGTCGGCGCGCTGCCATCCACCAAATCCCAGTTGTTGACGCGGCTCAAATGCCGCACGTAGAAGCGATAGAGCTCGGAGCGTTGCTTGTCACTCGTCGCACGGTTGAAGGCGTCGACAAGAATGAACAGCGCCACTTCGCGCTCCTCGTGAATGGGCGAATTCAACAATCTAGAAACTTCACCCGGCTCCATCCCACGCGCCTGCTTCGCAACCGCCCGGCATTTGGGAACGGTGACGCCCAGGAAGCGGTCCCCTTCCCCGTACTCGCCGGGCCCAGTTTTGAAGAAATGGGGGAAAAACGCGGCCTTTTCCGGATCGGCCTGCGCTTTCAGGAGCCGTTTGGCCTGCGCCGCGGTCATCAGGTTTTGGAAGCTTTTTCTCATACTGAAGTAAAAATAGCGATACGGGGGTATAATCGCAATCAAATCAGTCAACTTCGTCGAAAGGTTAGATCCCGTCTAGTGAGCCCCAACTTCACCGAGACGTTCCTGCGCTCCGCAGAGAAGGCGTTTGACGGCCAGCCGCTGCGGCTGACCGACGACGGCATCTGGCTCCCGATGCCACTCGACGTCCTCGACGCCGCGCTCGACGCGCTCCAGGCGAGCGGTTTTTGGGCGCGCCTCGGGGGCCGGGCGAAGGTGCTCGATGCGGGCATGGGCGACGGTCGGATCGTGGCCGCTTTGTGTAGTGTGCCTCACAATCTTTGGGCTTACGGAATCGAATCGCATGCGAACCTTTGGGGGCTCGCGCAGGAGAATCTGCGGGCCCTCACCGAACAAGGAATGGCATCGAGCTGGCGTACGTGCCAAGGAGACTACTTGGACCTGTCGACGTACCCGAAGCTCGGGATTCGGCTCGAAGATGTTGACGCGTTCTTCAACTACCCCGACGGTAACGAGCACAAGCTCGCCGCCCTCCTACGCGATCACGGACGACCCGGCGCCTTCCTCGTCATACTCACCCCCGAGCACGGGCTCGAGCTCGAAGGTTTGACACGAGAAGAAGAGCTAACGATCGATAGAGGTCCCGGCGTGCCAGAATTTCGTCTCGTGCTTTACCGCGTTCAGCGCCAGGCAAGCGCGTAGTTCGGTATACGGCATACGGTATACGGCAGACCGGGCTTTAATTAGTAATTCCAGACGAATCGTTGGACCAGAGCGATGAGACCGCTGACGAGTGGGAACGCGACTAGCGCGAGAAGGAGACGCTTCCACACGCTCGACGTGGTCGTTCGATAGACGGCCAGCCACTGAGCAGAGACCGCTGCTCCAAACGCAGTCCCACCACCGAGGAGCGGATGCTCGCACCAAGGACAATGCGGCCCGGTGGCGGCGTGGATGTTGCAATAGGTCGCGATCCCGTTCCAAAGCGAGCGGCATCCGCACTGGAAGACGACGGCGCACCAGTCGACGAAAAAGACGCTGGTGACGACGAATGCGACGAGAAAAACCGAGTGCCTGGACGTCATACTAGAACAGGCTCATTTGTCGATCGAGAATCTTACTCACCGAGGTGCCCTTGACGTGCAACAAAGCGTCGGCGGCGGGGGCGAGCTGCCGGTCGACGTAGTGCTGGTAGTCGATGCGGGATGGGTTGTTGTCGAGGGGCTCGGGGCCGTTGACGGTGACGACGTAGCGGATCCATCGGCCGGCACGGCTCGACTTTCGAGCGGCCTGGGCGTGGGGTGGGACGTTCTTCACGTAGTCTTTCAGCCGTCGTCTCAATCGCTTGCGATACACGAGCTCGGCGTCTCTTCGGCCACCAAGCACGGCCGCCGCCGTTTCTTTCACGAAATCCACAAACGGTTCCTCGTGGAACACGCGTCGGTAGAGCTCGCGCTGAAACTCGCGCGCAAGCGGCGTCCAATCGGAGCGCACTGACTCGAGCCCCGTGAATTGGAGCTCGACATCGCCCCCGCGCCGAACCAACCCCGCGTAGCGCTTCTTACTTCCCTGCTCGGAGCCCCGAACCGTCGGCATGAAAAAGCGCAAGTAGTGCTTTTCGAACTCGAGCTCGAGATACGATCTCAACTCGTAACGTTGACGAACCTCGTCCGACCAGAACGCTGTCAGCTCCGTCGCGATTTTCGCCCCGAGCTCGGCGCACGCCTGCTCGCTGGCGTCTTGCTCGAGAAGGACGAACAACGAATCGGTATCGCCGTAGATGACGCGGTGCCCGGCGCCCTCAATAAATTTCCGGCTGCGAGTAATGATCTCGTGTCCTCGGAGCGTCACGCTCGACGCGAGCCGCGGATCGAAGAACCGACACGCCGTGGTTCCAAGAACACCGTAAAACGAGTTCATGATGATCTTGATCGCGCGGGACGAAGCATCATTTTTCGCTCTCTTCGCGCGGTCCCGAGCGCTCCACAGATGCTCGATGAGCTCCGGCAGAATGTGCGTTTGCTTCGAGAAGCTGGCGCCTTTGAACCCGGGGACCTCATCGTCGGAATCCACAGCCAGTCCCAGCGGATCGACGAGGAAGGTTCGTATGATGCTCGGATACAGACTCTTGAAATCGAGAACGATGACGTTCGAAAACAGTCCGGGTTCGGAGTCCATGACAAAACCGCCCGGGCTCATGTCCGCAACGTCGAGGTCATGCTCATCGACGTTAGGAGCGACACGCCCCTGCCGATGCAATCGCGGCAGATAGAGGTTGTCGAACGCCGCGACCGAGCCACCCACGCGATCGAGCGCGAGCCCGGTGAGCTGCGCTCGCTCTATCGCGAAGTCCATCAGTTGCGTGTGCTCGAAGATCTCTTCAACGAGACGGCAATCCTCGAGGTTGTAGCGAGCGAGATCCCACGGCGCCTCCCGATACATGCGCCGAATCTCGTTGATTTTGTCTTCACTGTTCTCATCGCCGGAGTCGATGAGCTTGCTTCGCCCGAGCAGCTCACGGGCCACGGCGTTCAATCCGAAATCCTCGAAGTGCCACGTCGCGGTTCGCAGCGTGTCAATCCCGTCGAGAACGGGGCGCCCGGGGATCCGTGCAACACGCTTTCCGCCCGGACCGGTCGAGGCAAGCAGTGTCGCCCGGTCCTTGCCCCGGCCGAGAGCGAATGCGAGATTCAACTGCTGGCAACGCGTCTCCAGAAAGCGCAGATCGAAGTCGATCACATTCCACCCGATCAGGACGTCGGGATCCGCCGCGGCCACCCACGCGAAGAACTCCTCGAGCAGCGTGGTTTCGTCGGAATGGATGGAGTGCTCCGCTAGCTCGTCGATGCGATCCCCGTGAACTTGCGGCCCCCAATCGGGCGAGCGTAGCAAGAACACATGGGCGCGCTCGCTCGTCGTCGCGGAGATCGAATACAGCGTGTTGACGGCGTCGGTCTCGATGTCGATCGTCATGACCTCGAGCTCCGGACGATAGTCGCAGGACTCGACTCGCGGGTTGCGATACTCACGAAACGTCGGGTGCTCGGTCACCTCACCGCTCACCGTCAAACCGCCGGTCACAAAGCGCTCCATCAGGAATCGATCCGTGGGTTTGACGTCGGACTCGTGAAGCCGAGCACCTCCCGAGCGCAGAAGCTTTCTCGCGTCGACGAGCGCTCTCCGGCTCGGGAAATACAAGCCGTCAACCGGGGCGCCCGCGAGGGTCGTCAGCTCGAGAGGTCTCGCGCGTCCACCGAGCTTTTCCGCGTCGACGAAGCCGCGCTCGACGAAGCCGACCGCCTCTTGCCGATCGAGCTGTATCCGCACGGCTCCGCTTGCAGCCTTCGCCCAGAAGACGAGCTCGAGCCCATCCGCGGTATCACGCCACTGACGCGTGAGCAGGAAGGCGTTCTCGGTGCTCGAGCTCAATGGGGAAGGATCCAGACTTCCGCTCGCCGATTCATACGACGACCCTCGAGCTCGGCATTCGAGGCAATCGGTTCAAACGACCCTCGGGTGTCGAGTCGGATCCGAGAGACTTCAACGTTTTGCACTTCGAGAAAACCCGCAATCGTGCGTGCGCGCTCAAACGCCAGATCTGCACGCGCTTCTGTCGGCTCTTCGTGACCGGTGATCCAAACGCCATCCTCAGTACCGGCGAGGCGGTTAGCGATCTCCAGCAAGTCCTGCCGGGCCTGCGCGTCGAGACGATTTCCACGAAAGCCAAAGCCAATCCGCGTCATCGAAACTCTCACGCGTGGGGACGCGCCGGGCGAACGGTAGGCCGCGCCGAATGATTGGATGGGAACGAAACCCGCCTCGGCCACGAGCGCGGCGCCCTCATGGAGATACAGAAACCTCAAAAAGCGGCGCCTCACGCCGTCCGGCTCGGGCTCCGCGACGGTGTAGAGGTGGACTGGGTAGCGGAGGGGGTAGGTCGCGTCACTGACCGTGGTGTGACTCGGAAGCACAGGATCCTCGGACTCAAGGGCAATCGGGACGCTGCGCACTCGGGAGCGCTCCGAGATCATGCTCACAAATCCGATGGCGCCGGGCTCCGACGCAACCCGGGCGAGAATCTCCTCGCTCGAAGGAAAATACTCCGTGTCCGATCGGAACTTCGCATCGGGGTCGCCGAGAACGAGCTCCTTGAACACGGTGTGGATTCCGCTCGACTCAGCCGCACTCACGAGGCGAACGGGCGCATCGGGCCCGCCGGCGCCGAGCCAACTCGCCATCCCTCCACGGTAGAAAGCGTCGAGGCGCTCGAGCGACAGGGACTCAACATCATTAGTAGGGTGCACGATGACGGCAATGCCATCCAAACCCAGTATCAACTCCCGCAAGTCGAGCCCGAGTCGACCCGCCAGCTCGATCTCGTCAGGTCGCATACGCCTCGAGGCGACACCAAAATCGATCGCGCCCGCAAACAATGAGGTGAACACGGTCGCCGATACCGCCTCGTCCCAGAACAACTCGATATCGCTATAGCGTGCGTGGAAGCCCTCGCTCAGCGGCGCGCGCAATGCATCGACAACCAAACCGCAGCCTTGAACGCGGATCTCGGTCTGAGACGACCCGTTCAAAGCCAAACCGAGCAACACGCTGGCGTAAACGAAGTTGCGACGAAAACACATCACGCTATTGGAACTCGACGGTCCACTCGAACCAGGTCGGAACCTGCACCCCTTCCCGTTCGCCCGGAGAGAAACGATAGCCGGTGACGGCATCGAGCGCGACCCGTTCGTAGAGCTCGAGCTCCGGTTTCGGCGAAAGCACTTCAGCCCCAACCACCTTACCGGTCACATCCACGAGGACCCGACAAACGACCTTGGGGCGCAGGCTCCGCTCGGGAAACGGTGTTTGGGGAGATTCCCCCTCGAGGAAGACCGGCAGTTTGTCACCGGGCCGATCTGGCTTGAAAAAACGCGCCTCCACTGGCGCGGGATCGTCTACATTCCTCGCTCGAATGAAATCCACCGGCCAGTTGAGCTTGACCGTCACCGGAACGCCCTCGCGCCGAGCAGGCGTAAAGCGATAGCTACTCACCGTCACCACTGCAGCGTCCTGGAACGCATCGAGACCGGAGCGTGGCTGATAGATATCGGCGTCGACGACGTTGCCCTGAGGGTCGACCACCAGATTGCACACGACCGTCGGCAGGAACGTCGCGCTGCTGTCGGGCGCGATCGCCGGAGCACCGGACAGAAGTGCCGGAAGAACGTCTCGCGGCCCCACCAAATCCGTGATGTCGACCGGGTCGCGCTGCTGCTCAACGGAAACCCACCCACCGAGCCACGCCGCGAGCGCCCCTGCTGAGAGCATAGAGATACCGACCACCACTGCAATCACTTTCGGCGCCTTGTTCTTTTCCCGAACCTCCGCAGCCTCGGGGTCCGCGAACAACACCCGGCCCGTCGCCCGTCGCAACGCCTCGGCTTCCGGGCTCTTTTTCGCTTCGTGGCTCCGAGGCCTCGGTGGTTCTCGAACCCCGGTCGTACCGGCCGCAGCCAGTCCGATCGATGCTTGCTTCGGCCGCCGCAAGACACCTTCGTCGAGACGGCGCATCGCTTCCATGAGGAGCTCCTGCGCACCGAGATCGAGCGTGTGGCCGGGAATCTCGGCGTCCGCCTCGAACTCAAAGTCGACGTTTTGCTCGGTGACGAGAACGAGGGCGGCGTCGATCGGCGAAAGGTCACCGTACGCCGCGTGCACGATTCTTCCGGTTTCGATGAGCAAGAGACCATCGCCGGCCGGTCCGCTCAAAGTGAGGCGGTGGTTTCCCGGATCTTGAGCTTTGACGACGATCAAGTCCGCGAGAGATAACTCTCGGGTGTTTCCGGATAGCGCCATGATGGGGCTCCGTGGCGAATGGAAAAGCTTCAGCCCGCGCCTCGACCAGACGCCTCCAAGTCTAGTGCGGATCATAGCAGAGTTTTAGACGTGTTTTTTGCTTTCTCTTAACAAGTTGCGCGTCGCCGGTTCACCGAAGAGATGACGCGGCCACGTGCTAATATGAGCAACTGCTTCAGATTGTTCAACTAACGTGCGCCTGAGACTTCTCACTTACAACATCCACAAGGGCATCGGCGGTGTCGACCGACGCTACGATCCGCTCAGGATCGCCCATGTGATTGCTCGCTACGACCCCGACCTGGTGATGCTACAGGAGGTCGACCAGCATGCGCGGCGATCGAACGCCGATAGACAGGTCGATCTACTCGGCGACTTTCTCGGATTTCGACATCGCAGTTATTTTCCGAACGTCAGAATTCGCTCCGGAGGCGAGTACGGAAACGCCATCTTGAGTCGCTTCCCGTTGACCGAGACGTCGAACATCGACGTGACCGTGCCTCCGAAGAAACGCCGGAGCATCCTCCATGGCCGCTACCGCATTCGCTTCCGCGAAACCCCCGGCAAGCACACCCGCACGTTGCACGTCTATAACCTCCATCTCGGTTTGTCGGGCATCGAGAGAAAGATCCAGCTCCGGATGTTTCTCGAAAGTCATCCGTTCGTGGGCCTTCACCACCGGACGCCGATCATCGTCGCAGGCGATTTCAACGACGTCTGGGGAACGCTCGGAAAAAAACTCCTCGAACCCGCCGGTTTCCAAGGCTCAGAGCGCCCCGTCAAAACGTTCCCTGCCTGGGGCCCCATTCGTCCCTTGGATTCGATTTACGTCCGAGGAGACATCCGTCTCGGTCATGTCTACCGCGCACGACTCCGAGTCGCGACGCGCGCATCGGATCACCTGCCTCTGATTGCCGAGGTCGAGATCGAGTAAGCTTTCATCATGGCCCCGCGATTAGAGCAGGACCCGGCCCGAATCAACAACGCGCTCGTCGACGACGACTCGAGAATCGATGTCGCTTCCATCATCGAAGCCCAACGACGGTTTTTTCGCTCCGGTGCGACACGTTCCCTGGAATTCAGACGCCAGCAACTCGAAAGCCTCCGCGAGCTCGTGCGTGCGAACGAGTCTCGCATCTTGGAGGCGCTTGCGTCCGATTTGGGAAAGCCGCGCTTCGAAGCGTTCGCCTCGGAGACAGGTTTCATCGCATCAGAAGTCGGCTACGCGCTCGACCATCTCGAAGAATGGATGGAGTCCGAACGCGTCGGTACCCCGATGACGTTCTTCCCGGCGTCGAGCTCGATTCGCCACGAGCCCCTGGGCGTCACACTCATCATCGCGCCTTGGAACTACCCGTTCCAGTTGGTGCTCGCACCCCTCGTCGGCTCTCTCGCTGCCGGCAACTGTGCGTTCGTGAAGCCTTCGGAGTGGGCGGCCTCCACCTCTGCGCTACTCTCGGAGCTCATCCCCGAGACCTTCGCACCGGAGCTGGTGAGTATCGCGACGGGAGGCGTCGCCGTCGCCGAGGCGCTTTTGAAAGAACGCTTCGATCATGTGTTTTTCACGGGCAGTGCGACGACGGGAAAGGTGGTCGCCCGCGCTGCCGCGGAGCATTTAATGCCGGTAACCCTCGAGCTGGGCGGCAAAAACCCGGCGATCGTGGACGTCCGGGTGAATCTGAAGGTGGCCGCACGGCGACTGACCTGGGGCAAGTTCTTCAACGCGGGCCAGACATGCCTGGCCCCCGACTACGTGCTCGTTCCACCGAGCCTCAAAGATGAGCTCGTGTCCCGAATTCAGACCAACGTCACGCACTTCTTTGGCGAGTCGCCTGATTCGAGCGCGGATTTCGCCCGCATCGTCAATCACCGTCACTTCGATCGAATCCTGGGCTATCTCGACGAGGGTCACGTCGTGTTCGGCGGCGAGTCCGACCGCGACGAGCGCTACATCGCGCCGACCGTCATCGACGAGCTACCACCCGACGCGAAAGCGTTGAGCGAGGAGATTTTCGGCCCGATCCTCCCCATCATCCCTTATGACAGCCTCGACGAGGCGATCGAGCTCACCCGACGACACCCGGACCCGCTCGCGCTCTACCTGTTCTCGAAAGACCGGGACAACCAGGAGCGAATACTCGCGGAAGTTCCTTTTGGCGGCGGTGCGATCAATGACGCCCTGATCCACTTTTCGAATCCGGAGCTTCCTTTCGGCGGTCGCGGGCCAAGCGGCACTGGGAGCTACCATGGGCGTTTCGGCTTCGAGCGCTTCTCTCACAAAAAGGCGATCGTTGAAGGCAGCACGCTGTTCGACCCGCCCCTTCGCTACCCACCCTACTCGGGAAAGCTCCGCTGGCTGAGAAAGCTCGTGAGGTAGAATCGCCGCGTGCTGAAGACCACCCGACCTCGGTTCGATGCCGAGTCTGCCAAAGCGATTCTTCATGACATCTACGATGTCAAAGCGAGAGAGCTCCGGGAACTTCCGAGCGAGCGAGATCAGAACTTTCTGATAACCACCGCGAGTGAACAGCTCGTTCTCAAAATCGCGAACGCGTCCGAGTCGCGCGAGATCCTCGACTTTCAAAACCAGGCGTTGGCGCACGTGGCCGCTCGCGACCCGGATCTTCTCGTCCCCCGACTTCGCAAGACTCCCGGTGGCGAGACCGTCAGTGAGCTCTCCGGTGGCAACTTGAGCCGGCTGTTGAGCTATCTCGACGGTAAGCCGCTCGCCAAAATCCGACCTCATTCGCCACAGCTACTTCGAGCATTGGGAAGGTTCATGGGACGTCTCGATGTCGCGCTCGAGGACTTCTCTCACAAAGGTCAGGACCGATATCTCTACTGGGACTCGAAACACGCGGCGAAGACGATACGAGACGGGATCGAGCTCATCGCCGATGACGCGGGCAAGCAGCAGGTCAACAACATCCTGGCAATCTACGAGAGCGACGTCGTGCCACAGCTCGAATCGCTTCCATCCGGCGTCATTCATAATGATGGCAACGACTACAACGTTCTCGTGCAAGACGGCGAGATCGCGGGTCTTCTCGACTTCGGCGACATGGTCGCGAGCTCGCTCGTGTTCGAAGTCGCCAACACCGCAGCGTACGCCATGCTCGATAAATCCGAGCCACTCACGGTCGCAGCCGCGGTTGTCGCTGGCTATAACGACGCGCGCCCGCTCACCGAGGACGAGCTGGGCGTCTTGTACCCTTTGATCCAGACCCGGCTCGCCATGAGCGTCTCCGTTGCAGCATGGCAAACACGGGATGAGCCCGACAAGGAATACCTGAACGTGAGTCAGGCAGCGGTGTGGAAGCTGCTCGCCCAGCTCGCATCGGAGTGTCCCCGGCTCGCTCACTATCGGTTTCGCGATGCCTGCGGTCACGCTGCGTATCCGCGCGCGCACGCTATCGTCGATTGGATCGAGCGCAATCCTTCGAGCGTGCTCCCGTTCGAACTCAACGAAACGTCGGTGCACACGCTCGACCTGAGCGTCGGGAGCCTCGAGCTCGGCGGGCTCGATGTCCTCGACGACGTGGAACGGTTCACCGCTCACGTTTTCGAGAAAATGAAGTCGGCGGGCGCCACCGTGGGCATGGGGCGTTACAACGAGCCGCGCCCTTTATACACGAGCGAAGCGTTCCAGCCGAAGCCGGGCGAGAGCTTCGAGACCCGCGCTCTCCACGTTGGGACGGACCTGTTCGTTCCGGCGGGAACGTCGCTACGCGCGCCTCTCAAAGGCATCGTCCACAGCTTCCAGAATAACGACGCGCCGCTCGACTACGGACCCACGATTATTCTCGAGCATACGACGGACGATGGTGATCGGTTCTGGACACTCTACGGCCACCTGTCGACCCGCTCCCTCGAGGGACTCAGCGTCGGCAAACCGTTCGAGCAAGGCGAAGTGCTCGCGACCGTGGGTGATTACCCCATCAACGGCAATTGGCCCCCGCATCTCCACTTTCAGATCATTTTGGACATGCTGGATATGGAGGGCGACTTTCCCGGCGTCGTCGCGCCTTCGGAGCGAAGCTTGTGGCTCGGCCTGTGCCCCGAGCCTTACCGACTCGCCGGCCTGGTCGGCCTGCCCGGCCGTGAAGCTACCGTGCCAGACGACACTCACGAGCAAAGCGAGTCGATCCGATCCGAGCGCAAAGAGCATCTATCGGCAACGCTGAGCCTGTCGTATCGGAACCCGCTCCACATCGTGCGCGGCTACCGCTCGTTTCTCTACGATTCCGACGCCAGGCGCTATCTCGACATGGTCAACAACGTCTGCCATGTCGGCCACTGCCATCCCCGTGTGGTCCGTGCCGCAAACGCGCAAATGGCCGTTCTCAACACCAACACCCGCTATCTCCACCGGAACATCGTCGACTACGCCGAGCGGCTCACCGCCAAGCTCCCCGATTCGCTCGAAGTCTGTTTCTTCGTCAACTCCGGAAGCGAGGCGAACGATCTTGCGCTGCGTCTCGCACGCATCCACACTGGACGGACCGACACACTGGTCCTCGACGGCGCCTACCACGGCAATTTGTCTTCGCTCATCGAGATTAGCCCCTACAAATTCGACGGGCGCGGCGGTCGCGGCGCACCACCACACGTTCACAAACTTCCGATGCCCGACGGCTTCCGCGGCAAGTTCCGCTCGTCAGACCCGGGCTACGGATCGAAATACGTCGCCGACGCGAGAGAGACGATCGAAAAACTCGCGGCGGAAAATCGCCCCATCGGCGCGTTCATTGCGGAATCCATCTTGAGCTGTGGCGGGCAGATCGTGTTACCGCCTCAATACCTTCGCGACATGTACCGCGTCGTCCATGACGCCGGGGGCGTGTGCATCGCCGACGAAGTCCAAGTCGGCTTCGGGCGTGTCGGCTCCCACTTCTGGGCCTTCGAGACCCAAGACGCCGTCCCCGACATCGTCACCATGGGAAAGCCTATCGGAAACGGCCACCCCCTCGCCGCCGTCGTCACCACCCGCGCCATCGCCGAATCGTTCCAAACCGGCATGGAGTACTTCAACACCTTCGGCGGCAATCCGGTGTCGTGCGCCATCGGCCTCGCCGTCCTCGATGTGATCGAGGACGAGAAACTCCAAAACAACGCTGCCGAGCTGGGCGAGTACTTGATGAACGGCTTGCGGGTGCTGAAGAACCAACATCCGATCGTAGGCGACGTGCGCGGCCGCGGCCTGTTCCTGGGGTTCGAGCTCGTGAAAGATGGTGACCTCACCCCTGCCGCGGAACAAGCCACCTATCTCGTCAACCGCATGAGAGAGGAAGGCGTCCTGAATAGCACCGACGGCCCCCTCGAGAACGTCATCAAGCTCAAGCCGCCGATCGTGTTCACGAAGTCCAACGCCGACTTCTTCCTCGACAAGCTGTCCAATATTCTTACGGAGGATCCTCTACAGATATGAGCCGCGAGCTTCTTGACGCCGTTGAAATCCCACCCGATGGTGACCCCCGAGCATCGGTCATCTGGCTCCACGGCCTCGGCGCCGATGGCCACGACTTCCCACCCATCGTGCCCGCGCTTGGGATCCCCAAAGAAGCCGGCGTGCGCTTCGTCTTCCCTCACGCCCCGATGCGTTCGGTGACGATCAACGGCGGTGCAACCATGCGCGCCTGGTACGACATCAAGAGCATGGACCTCGAGCGCAACCTCGAGATCGAGCACCTCGAGCAATCACGAGAGCAGCTCGAAGCGTGGATCGCTCACGAACGAGAGCTAGGCATTCCGTCGGAGAAAATTGTGCTCGCCGGTTTTTCGCAGGGCGGCGCAATCGTGCTGTACGCGGGGTTACAGTTCGGCGACGCGCTGGGTGGGATCATGGCGCTATCGTGCTACCACCCGATGGCCGAGCTCATAGAAACGAAAGCTTCTGACGCGAATCGCAAGGTCCCGATCTTCATGGCCCACGGCACGGGAGATCCCGTGGTTCCCATCAACTTGGCCGAAGGCACCATTGAAACACTGAGAGCGAACGGATACGAGCCCGAATGGCACTCGTACCCCATGCCCCACAGTGTGGCGCCGGAAGAAGTGCAGGACATCGCCAACTGGCTGCGACCCCTCGTCGTATCCGCCTGACGCCGGAAGGAGTCTGCGCTACTCCTTCTCGCTACCGACGTCGAGCTTCGAAGCGAACCCCGTCGTACCGGAGTACTGGAACGCTTTGTCGTCGCCCGTGTGACGGTGGTCCACGGATTTGTACTGCGTGTAGTCCTGGAAGAGCGAGGATGGAAGGTTGAGGACCTTCACCGGCTTACCGCCAAAACCCTTCATGACGTCCATTTCCACGGACGACGCGGGCACGCTGAACTTGAGCTTGTCGTCGGTACGCTCGACAGAAAGCGGAACCCTCTCCGTGGAGAGAAGGCCACGCTGGAACCTCCCGAGAAAATGCGGTGTGAGCCGCTCGAGAGCCTCCATCTGAGCGTCTGAAGCTTTGTCGCTCACGTAGAACTTGGACCACTCGCCCATCGAGAACGTGACCACGAGCTCGAGCCCGCTGACATCGGTGTCCCCGTGATGCCCTTTGGTGATCTCGTACAACCGATTGACGTGGCAATAGTCATGAGTAGGCGACGAGCCGAAGTTGCACGGGCAAGACACATCGCAGCTACAGCTTTCAGCAACATCGGCGGTCACGTGCCAGTCCTCGTCTTGCGCAACCGATGACGCTCCCGTGGCAACGAGAAGGCACGCGAGAGCACCACTCACGACCATCGGCATCCAGCTCTTGACTTGTCGTCCGACCATGGGCTACCTCCTGAGTCGATTTCAATGGTCCGCGGCAACATACCAGAAGGTTTGCGCCGACGCCAAGACGAGCAAGTTGAGCTCAGTCTCGATTCGCGAATAGAATCGCTGGGTGATGTCCTCAGAGTCGATGCGCTTGGTCTGCTCGAGGTTTGCGCGAGCCGGCGCGCTAGCTACTGCCGGGTGAGCTCGTTGTTTTTACCGGACCTAGATACCGCTCGAACCACGCCAGCACTTCTTCGAGAAGCGCGACCCGATCGGCGAAGATGTGACCACCCTCGAGCCGGACATGACGCTTGTGCTCTTCGGGTGCACCCAAGAGGCGGAAAAACGGTTTCTGCGATGTCTCGAGAGGGTTGAGGAAGTCGTCCTCGCCATTGATCATCAGGGTCGGCACGTGCGAGCGCGGCGCGAAGTGGACCGGGTTGGCTTCGGGCGCCATCCCCGCGAACAGGCCGCCCGCGAGAAGCGCCATCGCCTGGACGCGGTCGTCGACGGCACCGATGATTGGACCGTAAATGCCGCCCGAGCTGAAGCCGTAGTAGCCGAGCTTCTCGGTGTCCATGTCGTCGCGCGTCTCCAGGTAGTCGACGGTTCGGCTGAAGTCCTTGGACCACGATACGATCATGTCCCGCCACTCGTTCGTCGCAAACGAGAACGGCATGTGCCGCTCGTAGGTGCCCAGATAGACCGGGTAGATGAGCGCACGACCGCTTCGCGGGATGAAGTCGAACAGATACGGTGATGCGAGCGCATCGCCGGGGGGAAGAAAAAAGGCGTCGTTGCCCGGAACCCAGACCACGGGCTGAAACGGCGGCTCCGCGTTTCGAGGCAGGAACAGGTGCGCGATGACGCGATCGTTGCCGTAAGCAGCTTTGAAAGAGACCGTTTCCGTGCGCCAGTACGGCGAGCTGTCGTCGACGGAATCGACCGTGGACTCGAGCGTGACCGGGTCGTAGGCGTACATGCGCCGGTAGGCCTCGAAGACCTCGTCGCTGACAGGCTCTATTTCCCCCACGGCGAAGTCGGGGGTGAGCCGAGCCAGGAGCGCGTCGTCCACCGGCGCCGGATACTGCGCGCAGCGAAAACCGTGTGATGGCGCGCGTGCAAATGAAGGCCGCATGTCGGGGTCGAGCCGAAACGTGTAGGTCGGATCTCCCCACGACCCGCCCAAAATGTAGTGACCGGTCTCGCCCTTGTTCCACGTCCATTCTTTGACGTTTCCCGCCATGTCGTAGGTCCCGAAATCACCCAGCCCGGGATGGCTTCCCACCGGTACCGGACCTTCTCGTCCGAAGTTACTCACGCGCACGATGTCCGAGAACTGGTCCTGGATCGCGGCGGCCGACCAGTGAAACAGCGTCGGCAACGTCTTGCCGACGAAACGACAATACGCGGCGGCCTCGTACCAGCTCACTCCGCCGACGGGAAAGTCGGCCTGGCCCTCGCCGTACGCACCAAGCTCCCAGCCCGCGGGGCCGGGACGCCCGGTGGCATCAACGAGTCGAGCGATGGCTTCGTCGCGCGGGATCTCCTGGCCGTTGTCGATGAACGGCTCAATCCAGTAGGCGTCGCTATCGTAACCGCCAGCGTCGACGAACTCCCGGAACCCGCGGTTCGTGACCTCGTACTTGTCGAGCCAGTAGTCGTCGAGCTCGACCCTAGGGAACCCGACACGCACGTAAGCTCCACCAGGTACGCGCGCCATCCCCTCAGGGTGCTCGCCCTCGGGCGCGAGCGTGAACCCTTCCCCGAACGCGGTGAACGGCCGGGTGCCGAACGGCGCGCCTTCGAATGTCTCGTACCCGTCTTTGGCGATCTCCCATTCGCTGAGCGCGTAAGGGACGCGCACGCCGACGAGAGGCGTCTCCCCGAGATCCACCCAGGGGGCGTCTGCAGACGCGTACGCCTTCATGCGCACCTCCGCACCCGGAGGCTTAGTGACGATCGCAACCGGGATGGTGATGCGATCGATCATCTTTTGGACGTCGGGGTCGTCGGAAACCTTTGCCTGCAGCTCGCGCGCCAAACGCCACGCCTCGCTCAGCTCGCCGATGTCGGTGAGACTGGTGATATCGGCGATCGTGTCGCGCTCCATCCACTTCACGACGTCATCGTGCGCCCAAATCCAAGCGGCGCTCCCGCCAGCGATAGCGAGCCCAACGAGCGCAGCCGCCACCGTGCGCCAGCCCAACGTCAACCCCGCTCCTCCGGCCTGATTCGCGCCGCAACGCTCGAGCGCCTCACGCAGCTCGAACGTCGACGGGTAGCGCTTCGCCGGATCTTTCTCCAAGCACCGATGGACGACGTCTTCGACGTCCTTCGGCGTATCGGGGCGTAGGCTTCGGGGCGGCTCCGGCGTGTCGCGCAAGATCGCGCTCAAGATAGTGCCAACCGAGTCCCCTTGAAACGGACGCCGCCCGCACAGCATCTCGTAGAGCACGACGCCGAACGAGAACTGATCCGAGAGATGCTCGACGGGCCGGCCCGCGGCCTGCTCCGGAGACATGTAGGGAACCGTGCCCATCACCATCCCCTCGCGGGTCGTCCGGCTCAACGTCGTCAGCGCGCTCACCGCGTCGGCACCCTTGGCGAGCTGCTTGGCGAGACCGAAATCCAGGATTTTCACGTGCCCGTTCGCGGTGATCATGATGTTGTCGGGCTTGAGGTCGCGGTGCACGATCCCCTCGGCGTGCGCGCGGGCAAGGCCGTCCGCGATCGCGGTCGACAACCGAACTGCCTCTTTCGTTTCCACAGGGCCACTTTGCAGTCGCTCTCGGAGGGTCACGCCCTCGACGAGCTCCATGGCGATGTAGGTCGTACCCTCGTGCTCGTCGATGTCGTAGATGGTGACGATCGCGGGGTGGTTCAGCGCCGAAGCGGCCCGAGCCTCACGCTCGAACCGACGCAGGCGCTCGGGCTCGGAGGCAACCTCCGTCGGCAGGACCTTGATGGCGTCTTCCCGCCCGAGCTTGAGGTGCTTGGCACGATAAACCTCGCCCTGTACGCTTGCGGGCATGCCCCCCTCAGTCCATCCCGCCCGAGCCGAGCGAGTCGATAATCTCGTACGAGCCGAG
>CAMYKY010000028.1 GCA_947259165.1 uncultured Acidobacteriota bacterium
CCCTCCTGGCGTCACTGAGGGCAGCAATTCGAATGGTGATCGCCAGTCGGTCAGCATAGGCAGCTTCATCGCCGGCGAGTATCTCACCTCGGAAGCGTGCTCGATAGTAGAGGCCAGTGAGCTCGGTAATTCCCGGTAGGTCACCTTCTCTACCCTGCGCGAACTCGAACGCAGTCTGGCCCGGCGGCTTGTCGATCCCGAGCCGGGAAAGCAGTACGAGAAGTTTCTCGTAGAACGCGACCGACGATTGCGGCCGCAACCGACGAGACAAACCTGCGCCCAGACCGAAGCGCGCGCTCAAGACAAGCCCCCATCGCGTGTGCGCCAGCACCCAAAGGACGAGCCCAAGGGCGATCGCAACGACGAGCGTCGTGACATACCGGCGAGCGAGTCGGAAGGCCCTCGTCGCCGTGGCGAGAGCGGTATCCCCGAGCTCACTCACGCGACCCAAGACGCCGCGCTGTCGCTGCGCGTCGAACGCAACGACGTATACGTCCCACAACATCCGTAACGAGTCAATGCCTTGCGACAAAATGCTCGCCGGCGCGAGCTGCTCCACATCGAGCGACGGCGGCGTCGGATCGAAGGTGACCCATCCGCGCTGGGAGTCGAACACTTCCACCCAGGCATGGGCGTTGGTCTTACGGATGACCTCATACTCACCGACCGCATTTTGTTGCCCACGACTGAAACCCGTCACCAGGCGTGCTGGCACGTCGCGCGCGCGCATCATCAAGACCATCGCGGTCGCAAAATATTCGCAGTGACCAGCTCCGGCCTCGAACAGGAAATCCTCGAGCGGGTCGACGTTCACCCGACGGGGCTGGCGTAGGGTGTACCCGTACGTCGTTTTCAGATGCTCTTCGACCTGGCCCGCCGCTTCGAGTCTTGTTTCGCTCGAGGCAATGCTTCTGGCCAGAACATGAAAGCGTGACGACAACGAGGCGGGAACCTGTGTGTAGAGCCTTCGGCCGCGCCGTGACAAGCGCTCAAAGCCGCCCACGGGCGAGGCATCCGGGCTTTGCTGGTGGCGCCATGACACGGCGTAGCTGCGACCCGCTCGGCCGGAGCGACCCGTTCGTAGCGTCAAGTACGGGTCGACGAAAAGATAGCGCGTCGTGGTATCGATACTCACGGACGCGGGAGGCAGGAACAAGACGTCGGTATCGAGCGGCTCGACAAACACCTGGGTGCGCGCCTGAGGTGCGGAGCTGGGACGATCCAACAGAAAGCGACCGGGCTGAGCTCGCGGCAAGGACGAGACCCGAGTCATGGACTGGCGCCACTCGCCATCTTCGTAGTGATCATAAGCCGGACCCCGCCACCGCGGAGCACTCGCGTTGGTCTCATCGGAAATAATCCGCATCACGATCTCGTTGTCCTGCCGTATCTCTTCGAAATCGCCTAAGCGGACGTGCTCGGAGAACCCTGTCGACCTGAGTCCGGTGATACCGCCCAGCCGGAAACCGCCGTGAGCCGCGCGCGGCAACGCGACGAAAGCCACTGCGGCGAGAAGTAGGAGCGGTATGACGACGACGAATGACGTCACCAAAGCCCCTCTCAACAAGACGCGGTCGACTTTCGCGGGCCGCGTCTGCTCGAGCGTCAGGACCATGGTTCCGAGCAGCACGAACAGCCCCAGCGGAAACACAAACGTTGCGGATACTGTCATGGACGCGGCCGCAAGCATTTCGAACACACAGAGCAAATGAAGACGTGACCTCTCTCGGGGCCGGTCTTGGTGGAGCAACGTGTAGAGCTTCAAATAAAACGTCAAATGAAGGAAAGCAAAGATTTTGAGAATGAGCCCTTGCGATAGAACGAGGACATCGACGAGGAAGAACAGCAAATACAGAATTGTCAGCCACGCGGATGCGCGGCGCGCCGTAAGACGCCATTTCGCGTCCGGGGGAGCGAGACCAATCACGGGGATTAGGGTGAGAACGACGAGCGAGACGCCCCACGAAATGTCGCCAGTGAGAACGACCGCCATCGAGGCGACCTCACACCACAAAACGCGGATCAGCGCGCGAGGGTCACGATTCACGACGCTCTCCGAAGCAACTTGTGGGGCTCGAGCGTGGTGCCAAACCGTAGGGTCGGATCGAGGGACACGACGGCAAGGGTCTCACCCCGCGCGCCCGCCCGAATCGCGTTTTTCACGAAACCCGGGTCCAGGCTCGAACTCGGTTGAACGTCGGCAAGATAGGTCAATATCCGGCGCCCGTGCTCTTGGGAACGCGAAGGCTCGAGCTCGAGCTCGCCCGCCAAGAATCTGAAGCTCACGCCAGCCAGTTGAAGGTGTGCCACCAACGAGGCAGCCGCGGTGACTAACTGCTCGAACTCGCTCGAGTCCTGCTCGTCGGTGAAGACCGGGACGAAGCCGATACACAACCGCTCCTGCTCGTCTTCGCCAAACTCGCGGACCATCATGTCGTCGAGCTTCGCCGACGACTTCCAGTGAATGTGATGGACATGGTCGCCAGTGGCGTACTCGCGCAAGCGGAAGAATTCATCACTTTGTGCTCGGCGCGTCGCACGAGCGAGCAGGCCTCCGCGGCTGGCATTGAGCAGCGCCACGTCGATGGGTCGCACCCGAGGGAACACGACGATTTCTCGCGGCGCCGCCAACTTGCGCCGCAGCCGGAAAAACCCGAACGGAAAACGAGTCGTCACCTGCACGGGCTGACCGCGGTAGCGTCCGCGACGACGGAAGAGGCGCTCGACGCGGCACATGCCACTGGTCCCGGGTCTCAGGAACGCAATCGGCCTAGCTGCGTCGTCAACGGTGATACCAAAGGCATGGAGCCAGCGGGAGGAGCTCGCCAGAAAGAGTTTCTCACGGAAGGGGGCGTCCGCGTAGGCATCGGGAATCTCCGAGCCCACCACTTCGACGCCTCGCAGAGACGCCCACCCTGCAAGGCCACAAGTGAGCACGCCTGCGAGGCCAACCGACGCCATCAAATACATGAGGTTGTTTTGATTGTTGTAGGCCGCGAAACCCACGATGGCGACGAGCAGGGTGAAGCGGAGACCGGATCCGGTGACGGCGACCGGCATACTACAGCGGCACCGCGATGTCGCTCAGGAGGTCCTCGATGATGGGTGCCGTATCCGAGGGGCCCCGCGAGATGACCCGGTGCGACAGCACCGGAATCGCGATCGCTTTCACATCGTCGGGCACGACGAAATCACGCCCATCGAGCAGAGCGCGCGCCTGGCTCGCTCGCTGAAGCAGCAAATTGCCGCGCGGGCTCACGCCGAGCGAAAGCTTATCGGTGCGCCTGGTAGCGCTGGCGATCCGCACGAAGTAGTCGACGATAGCAGGGTCGACCCGCACCCGGCGCACGGCACCCTGAATCGCGACGATGTCCCGTCGTGTCATCACCGGCTCGATCGAGTCGATCGGGTGCTCGACTTGCTGCGCCTCGAGAAGCGCTTTTTCGGCCTCCTCGCTCGGGTACCCCATTCGGACCCGCATGAGGAAACGGTCGAGCTGCGACTCCGGAAGCGGGTAGGTTCCTTGATGCTCGATCGGGTTTTGGGTGGCGAGCACGATGAACGGTTGCGGCATCGGGTACGAGCTCGAGTCGATGCTGACCTGAGCTTCGTTCATCGCTTCGAGCATGGCCGATTGCGTCTTCGGCGTCGCCCGGTTGATCTCGTCGGCCAACAAAACGTTCGAAAAAATAGGACCGGGCTTGAACTCGAACTCCGACGTCTTGGGTTGATAGATCGAAACGCCGACGATGTCCGAAGGCAAGAGGTCGCTCGTGAACTGGATTCGCCGGAACGATGCGTCGAGGGAGCGCGCCAGTGTTTGCGCCAGCATCGTCTTGCCGACCCCGGGAACGTCCTCGATGAGAAGGTGTCCTTGCGCAAACAGCGTGACGAGCGTGTGCTCGATGACTTCGGTCTTGCCGCGGATCACGCTCTCCATCGAGCCGCGCAGCTCATGGATACGCTCGAGATCGGCTTGCTCGAGCGCGGGCCCGTCATCCGTGCCGAGATCAGTGGTAGGGGGAAGCTCTGCCATCCTTGTCGGAACTCTTGACCGATAACCTCAGGCTCTGTAAACTCTATCGCTCCACTCGGTCGGGCGATTAACTCAGTGGGAGAGTGCTACCTTCACACGGTAGAAGTCGCAGGTTCAAATCCTGCATCGCCCACCACCTTCTTCCTATCGAAAATAGCACGCCGGATTCTGGGCGTCAAAGAACAGAAAAACAAGGAGTTACAAAGAGGCGAAGTCCGTCAACTCCTTGAAAGATTGGTAGCGTTCGTGCACTTCATCCCGCTGCAGCTGCTCTAGCCGCCGGGTCCCCAAATCTTCGACGCAGAATGAGCCGAGCACGCTACCGAAGATGATGGCCCGGCGCACGACAGGGTCCGTCACCTCGCCCTGAGTGGCGAGATAGCCCATGAACCCACCGGCAAAACTGTCCCCGGCGCCGGTGGGATCGATGACGGTCTCGAGCGGATACGAAACGGTCGCGAAGCGCTCCCCTTCCCGAAAACAAAGGACGCCGTACTCCCCTCGCTTGATGACGAGCGTCTTCGGGCCCATCTGCAGGATCTTCGCGGCAGCCCTGACGAGATTATGCACCTCGGCGAGCTGGCGCGCTTCCTCGTCGTTGATCACGAGAACATCGATGCCCGCCAGCATCTGGGCGAGCTCCTTGGGCGTGCGCTCGATCCAGTAGTTCATGGTATCCGCACCGATGAGTCCTGGATTTTGGACCTGATTCATCACGTCCACTTGCAAATCGGGATGGATGTTTGCGAGAAAGACGAGTTTCGATTGTTTGTAGTGGTCGGGGATCACGGGTTGGAAGTTTTCAAAAACACCGAGCTCGGTGAAAAGCGTCGTTCGCTTCGTCAAATCGGCGTTGTATTCACCGCCCCAACGAAACGTCTTGCCGTCGGCCGTCTCCAGACCTGCGACGTCGATCGAGCGCCCGTCGAAAATCTTTTTTTCTCGCTCGGTGAAGTCGTTGCCGACAACGGCGACGATATTAACATCGGTGAAATGGGACGCGGAAAGCGCGAAGTAGGTTGCTGCGCCTCCGACGATGTTTTTAGCTTCTTCGCTAGGGGTCTTGAGGTCGTCGAACGCGACGGAGCCTACAACTAGGATGGACATTATTTCTCCGGCCGGCCAGGTTTAGTTACAGCCGGCGTTTTTGGTATACGGCATACGGTACACGGCATACGGGTTGTGTATTATTTGACGTATTTGCCGATTAGTGGCGCTAGATCTTTCTTGATGTTTTCGGGGATGTAGTCGGGTTGGGTGAGGATGGCGGACTTCAGCGCGTTTGCGTACGGGGACGGCTCGTCCAGGTCTAGATTCGTTACAGTCTCGATGATGATCTTCTTCGCGGTCTCGGCGTTTTTCTGGAGGTTTTCGATGATCTGGACGACGGTGACGGATTCGTGGCTGACGTGCCAGCAGTCGTAATCGGTGACGAGCGCGAGCGTCGCATAGCCAATCTCGGCTTCACGGGCGAGCTTGGCCTCTTGAAGATTGGTCATCCCAATGACGTGGGCTCCCCACGAACGGTAGAGCTCGGATTCCGCGAGGGTGGAGAACTGAGGGCCTTCCATACACACGTACGTTCCCCCCGCATGCATCCGTGCGTCGATCTTTTTTCCCGCGTCGACTATCAACTTCGACAGTCGCGAGCAAAACGGCTTCGAGAACTCGACGTGAACCGCGATACCGTTTCCGAAGAACGTCGAGATTCGGCCACGCGTACGATCGATAAACTGGTCCGGAATGAGGACATCGAGAGGGTGGACGTCTTCTTTGAGCGATCCCACCGCGCTCGCCGAGAGGATGTGCTCGACACCGAGAAGCTTGAACCCGAAGATATTGGCGCGAAAGTTCAGCTCGCTCGGCAGCAGTCGATGACCCTCACCATGTCGGGCAAGAAACGCCACGGGCTTACCGGCGAGTGTCCCGACGACATACTTCCCCGAAGGGTCTCCGAAGGGGGTCTCGAGCGCGACTTCCTCGATACTTTCGAGGCCGTCCATTTGATACAGGCCGCTACCGCCGATGATACCGATCTTTGCGTTGGGCATGAATACACGTCTCCAGATGCAGCTTGCAGCCTTCGGCCATCAATTGCCAGCGGGTCGTACTCGGCTCAGGCTTGCGTGCAAAACGGGAAAGCTTACAGCGATAGCGAAGTTTTGGCAAGGTCCCCACTAGCCTTGTTTGAGCTCGACGAGAACGCCGTGCGTATCCTTCGGGTGCACGAACGCAACTAAATGCCCCCCGGCGCCAGGGCGGGGCGTCTCGTCGATCAGGCGGGCGCCTTGGCTGCGAAAATCGTCGAGCGCGGCCTCGATGTCGTCGACCTCGAAACAAATGTGATGGATGCCCTCGCCCTTTTTCTCGATGAACTTGGAAACGGTCGACGCGTGGCTGAGGGGCTCGAGAAGCTCCAGGTTGCTGTCCCCGACGGGTATGAACAGCGCGCAGACACCAAACTCGGGCAGCACGTAGCGCTGTCCCTTCGCTAGGCCGAGAAGCACCCCGAAGCGTGCCGCCGCCTCGTCAACGCTTCTCACCGCGATGCCGACGTGGTGAATCTTCATGATTTCAAACTCTCCAGCAGTTTCTCGGCCGCCTCGTGCGGGGTGATCTCTCTCGCCTTGACACGTTCGAGCGTCGCAGCCCAAGCCTCTCGGGGCAAACGCTCCCGCACCGCCTCTTGGACCTCGTTCCACAGCCATGATTCCATCAACTGCCGCTCTCCGGTGGTGCTGACAATTGCCTCAAATAACGGCTCGACTCCCGTGCCGTCGCGGGCGACCGTCTTGAACACGGGCTTGCCGTCGGTGTGCGCTTGGGTCTCCTCGGCGACGAGGTCCGCCCCGTCGCGATCTGCCTTGTTCACAACGAGAATGTCCGCGATCTCCATCAAGCCGGCCTTACTCGCCTGAATCTGATCCCCGAGTCCCGGAGCGAGCACCACGACAGTGACATCGACTGCCGCCGCGACCTCGATCTCGTCCTGCCCGGCGCCCACCGTTTCCACGAGAATGAAATCCTTCCCAGCCGCCTCGAGCACCACCAGTGCTTCGAACGCAGCGCCGGTCAGCCCCCCCACGTGTCCTCGAGTTGCCATACTCCGAATAAACACGTTGGGGTCGCTACTGCCGGAGTCCATCCGCGCCCGATCACCCAGGAGCGCACCGCCCGTGAACGGGCTCGTCGGGTCGACAGCAAGGACCGCGACCCGATGTCCTCGAGCGCTCGCGAGCTTCGCGAGGGCGTCGCCGAGCGTACTCTTGCCGACTCCGGGTGGACCCGTGAGTCCGACGATTTTCGCAGAGCCGGTGTCGGAGAATACTTGTGTGAGAAGCTCGCGCGCTTCGTCACCACGATTCTCGACCAGGGTCAACGCGCGTGCGATGGCGCGCGCCTCTCCGTTGCGGAGACGCTCTACGAGATTGGGAAGGTCCAAGAGCAGAGCATATAGGCGCTATTACAGGGAGAGCAACTGGCGCGCGATGACCATCCGTTGGATCTCCGAGGTCCCCTCACCGATCGTCATGAGCTTCGCGTCACGGTAGTAGCGCTCTGCCGGGTAGTCGCGGGTGTAGCCGTAGCCGCCGAGGATTTGCACCGCTTCTTCCGCGCAGCGGACCGCGACCTCACTCCCGTAGAGCTTGGCCATCGCCGACTCCTTAGTCACGCGTTTGCCGTTATCTTTGAGAAAGGCCGCTCGGTGCAACAACAGGCGCGCAGCGTCAATCTCGGTCGCCATATCGGCGAGCTTGAAACGGATCGCTTGGAACGAACCAATGGCCCGTCCGAACTGCTTGCGCTCATGCGCGTACTCTCGAGCACAGTCGAAAGCCGCTTGCGCGATGCCGAGCGACATCGCACCAATGCTGATGCGCCCCCCGTCGAGAACTTTCAGCGCCGCAACGAAGCCTTCACCCCGTTCGCCCAATAGGTACGAGCTGGGAACGCGACAATTCTCGAAGATCATCTCGGACGTATCGGACGCACGATGGCCGAGTTTGCGTTCTTTCTTTCCGGCGCGAAACCCCGGAGTCCCCTTCGGCACGATGAACGCGGAGATGCGCCGTTTGTCTTTGCCTTTGTCGGTAACCGCCATAGCAACAGCGATGTCGCACTTCGAGCCGTTCGTCGTGAACGTCTTGCTGCCATTGATGACCCACTCATCACCGTCGAGCTCGGCCGTTGCCTGCGTGCCGCCGGCGTCGCTTCCTGCACCGGCCTCGGTCAGACTCCAGCCACCCAGTAGCTCGCCCGACGCGAGCGGCTTCAGAAAGTTCTCTCGCTGCTCCTCGGTGCCTTGCTCGTAGATATGGTTCGAGCACAGCGACGTGTGGGCGGCCACGGTGATGCCGACGGACGCGTCGGCTCGCGCGAGCTCTTCGATCACGATCGAGTAATCGATATAGCTCATGCCGCCACCGCCGTATTTCTCGGGAAAAATCACCCCGAGAAACCCGAGCTCTCCCAACTGCTTGACGACCGCAGCGGGAAACTCTTCCTTGTCGTCCCACTCGGAAGCATTAGGAACGATCTCTTTTTCAGCAAACTCGCGAACGGCGCGCCGCAGTTCTAACTGCTCATCGGTGTAATCGAAGTTCATGGTTCCCCTGAAAGAATGTGTCTTTTTATTGTAGTACCCAGACGCCCGGATCGCCGTAATTATGTTAACTTATTGGACTTACCTAACGGTAGGTGTCTCGAGCATGAAGCGGACCCACGCTTTGATAGCGTTGCTCATCGGTATTTCTTGTGGCGTGTCGCACGCCCAGGACCCTCGGCGGCCGGACGTCTTGTTCATTGCTATCGACGATTTGAACGACTGGGTCGGCGTGCTCGGAGGCCATCCCCAAGCAAGCACGCCGAACATCGATGCGCTGGCTGCGCGGGGAATGCTGTTTACCAACGCTCATACTCCAGGGACGTCCTGTAACCCGGCACGCACCGCGATCCTCACGGGTCTGAAGCCTGCCACCACCGGCATCTACAACAACGGCGGCGATTGGCGAAGTGTCGAGGCGTTGCGGGGCAAAGCCACGCTACCCAGACATTTCCGCGAACAGGGTTATCGGACGCTCGGGGCCGGCAAGATATTCCACGCGCACACGTACACAGCAGGGGGCTTTTTCGGCCTCAACGATCTCGATGCCTGGGAGGCCTTCTATCCGTCCGTGCGCCGTCAGCTGCCCGACGAGGTCGGTCCCGTGATGCGGCCCGCGAACGGAAGCCCAGCCTTTCCCGGCGCCCCGGGCGAGCCCTCGAGGTTCCTGGGTTTCGACTGGGCACCTATGGTCGCCGAGGACTCTGCGATGGGTGACGGGCAAGTGGTCTCGTGGGCTACGCGCCACCTTGCGACCGAAAGCGGCGCACCGCGATTTTTGGCGGTGGGCATCTACCGGCCTCACCTTCCCTGGTATGTGCCGCAGAAGTATTTCGATCAGCACCCGCTTTCCGAGATAGTGCTCCCACCGACTCTAGACAACGACCTCGAAGACGTTCCCGCGATCGCTCACAGGGTGCGAAACCTGGACGGAGTCGAAAACCACAAGTGGGTGCTCGAAGCGGGCCGATGGAAGGAAGGCGTGCAGGCGTACCTCGCCAGTACCAGCTTCGCGGACGCCATGGTGGGTCAGCTCCTCCATGCACTGGATCGGAGCGGACGCGCCGAGGACACGATCATCGTGCTTTGGTCCGACCATGGCTTTCACCTTGGAGAAAAGCAACGCTGGCGCAAGTGGACGCTTTGGCAGCGTACGACGCATGTCCCGCTCATCGTCATCGCTCCGGGCGTCACCAGTCCAGGAAGTAGAACGAACAAACCAGTCTCCTTGCTCGACGTCTACCCCACGCTCACCGAGCTCGCTGGAGTGGCAACGCCACAACACGTCGAGGGGACGAGCCTCGTCCCGCTCATCCGCAACCCGGACGCTTCCTGGGACCACGCAGCGCTCACCAACAACGGGTACCGCGAGCACTCGGTCCGGGGCGAACGCTACCGCTACACCCGCCACGCCGATGACTCCGAGGAGCTCTATGACGTGCAGTCGGACCCGAACGAGTGGCACAATCTCGCGGGAGATCCCGAGCTCACCTCCGTCAAACAACGGCTTTCTCGCTGGCTTCCCGAGGTCAACGCACCGAGTGTCACTCCGGGACGAAATTGAATGGATCGGCGTTTCATGAATGGATCGGCGTTTCAGATCCAAGACCATTTGGATCGCTGCAACTGCAGGTGCACTCGCCCTGTCGTTCGTCGGATACGGCGTGTTCGTCGTCGCAACGCTGTCGGACGTCTGCTACCTCACCAAAGAGAATCCTAGCGAGACTGCCCTCATGATCGAGCGCGGCGGCGAGCGGGCTCAGCTCTGGGTTCCTCTCACGGACATTTCGCCGATGCTCGTTCGCGCCGTGCTCATGGGCGAGGATGCGGGCTTCTACGGCCACAACGGCTTCGACACCCATGAGATGCAAGAAGCCTTCAAGCGAAACTGGGAGGCAGGAAGAACCGTCCGGGGCGCGAGCACGATCACGCAACAGCTCGCAAAGAACCTGTTCCTGTCGACGGAGCGGACTTACTCCCGCAAGCTCAAAGAAGCTCTTTTGACTTACCGTCTCGAAAAAACGCTATCGAAACGCCGTATCCTCGAAATCTATTTGAACGTGATCGAATGGGGCGACGGCGTCTACGGCGCCGACGCCGCGTCGCGAGATGTTTTCGGAAAGTCCATGACATGGCTAAACGCCGCAGAGGCCGCAACGTTGGCGGCCATGATCCCGAGCCCCGTACGACTCAACCCGTGCGAGCAGCCGAAGTCGGTTCGCATCAGGCGAGATCGGATCTTGAATTGGATGCACGGTGCGGGAGACTTGACCGCGGAGGATTTGGAACAGGCGTTGGACAGTACGCCTCGCCTGCGGCAGTGCATTAACGGCAGCAACAGGTCTTAGGTTGGGAGCTGCCCCCCTCACCCGCCCGCCTTCGGCGGGCGACCTCTCCCCCAACACGGGGGAGAGGTTATTCATATTGTTAACCTCTCCCCTTTAGGGGAGAGGTCGGCTCGCAAAGCGAGCCGGGTGAGGGGATTTTTCTTAGAAGCCTTGCACCTTGCCTGCTTTCTTATAGCAGTGCCAGATAATGTGCCAGCCAAGGGCGATGATCGCGAGCCAGAACACCCAGGAGTACTCCGACGGGATACCCATATTGCCACCCTGGAAGTAGACCGTGTGCTGGCCGATCATGGCCCAGATCAGCGGGAGTGACATGTAGGTGTTGTGCTTGGAGCGGAGGCCGGCCATCCCTGCATCGGCGGCATCGGGCGCATCACCGTTTTTGATAGCTCGAATGATCCGCTGCTGCGCGGGCCAGATGCGAAACCAGACGTTGAAAGCCATGGTCGTTCCAAACATGGCGCCGGTGTGGATCAGGATCGCACGATAGTGGAAATGGCCCACGTAGACGAAGGCCGCGACGACCGCTGAAACCAGAACGAACGTCACGATGACGGCCGCCTTCACGTTCGCCTTGAGTCCGCTCTTCCAGAGAGCGTCGTACACGAAAACGCCGAGAAACGTGACGGCCACCATAACGATGACATTACCAGAGAACCCATCGGCGGAAAGGTTCTCCGGTGCGTACGCGTAGTAGACGAGGATGAGGAGAGAGACGCCGGTAATCCACGTCCACGCCGCACCCCAGCGAAACCAGTAAAGCGCTCTCGGCATTAGCTCCGGCACTACTTGCTTTTTTGTAGGGCCATCGAGCTTCGCTGCCATCTGCCCGTTGACGAAGTTGAAGTAGTAGAGCAACCCAATCCATAGAATCCCGACGAAAATGTGCATCCATCGGAACAGTGCCTCGACACCTAGCATTTCCCCTCCTTGCCTCTAGTGGACTGTAACAGTTATTCGTTGCCAAAATCGCGGGTCCTTTTGCGCGCTGGCTGCGTTGCGATTCCTCGAAATATCCAGATATTTGGTCGTCAACCCACCCTTTTTCTTGTCTATCCATGATCGAATCCGTCGGCTCACACCGGCGGTCGGTTGCCGTCGCCATAACCCGCGAGCTCGACGAACCCCCGGCCGGTGACCCCTCCAGAGACCTCAACCGCGCCCTCCCAGTAGTAAACCCTCCCCGGCAGCCGACTGCGGTTCTCCTGGTCGGCGGCGAGCCCACGGAGCTCGAAATCGAGACCCGCCGACGGCAAACGTACCCGCCAACGAGACGGGTACCGGGCGTCCGTCGATGGGCTCGTCCAGGTCTCCAAGACATCGACCACGAAATCGCCCATTGTCAGGTACTCGGCGACGCCCTGCCCATCGATCAGTGTCCCACTCGCGTAGTCCACCGAGCCGTCGGCGGTCCGCATCAAGTACAACATGACGTCGCGACCGTCATCGAGCTGCAGGCTGAACCAGTCCCACCCAACCTGGTTCTCCCCCAAATGGGAAGAGCTGAACTCCTTGTCCATCCAGCTCTCGCCGCGGACTGAGAACCGCTCGCCGTCGAGCTCCACCTCGCCCGTGGTCGCAAGGCGGGTGAAGCTGTAGTACTGGCTCGCCGCGCTGGAGTCGGTCCCTTTCCGACTGAAGCCGCCGGGTCCTTGAAAAACGAGGGGCTTATCGGCGTTTGTCTCGAGCCGAAAGCTCATTCCCTGCCTCGTGTCAACGGCCGCCACGTCGAACCCGTTCCCGTTCCAATCGAGACTCCAAAGCCCCTCGGTGCCGGCCGGGCCGCGCGACCATCCAATCCTCGACTCTGGATAGTCGCTAAACGATGCGAGTAGCGGGGTTTCCCGATAAAACGTCTCCGCAAACACGTGCTCTCCCGACGCCAAATCCGTGACCGCCGCGTGGCCCATGATGACGCTCGTGGACGCCCAGTCGGAGTCGAGCTCGACCGGCTCGTTCAACACGCCGATGCGAAACAACGTGAACTGATAGCCGAAACGCCGAGTCCGATCGCTTTCAGCTTGGAGGTGCCCGGTCAAATACCACCACTCGGTGCGATACCCGTCGTGCGCCCAATGATCCTGCGGAAACGACCACGGGTATTCTGGCACTGCCACGCGCCACTCCCCTGCGGCAAGAGCAAGACTCAGAACGAGCGCCACACGAGTCACTACAAATCCTCTCGCCGGAGCTCAGTCGCCGGCGTTCGGCTCGCGATAATCGCCGGGTACACGCTCGCGACGGACGAGGCCAGCAACACGATCGCGCTCTGCCAAACCAGGAGCCCAAGGGGCCAGTGCATTGCGATCGTCCACCCGAAAAACGCCCGGTTGACGACGTAGATGAGAATCAGCGCGAAGGCCACGCCCGCGACCGAGCCGAGCGCGATCCCCGCCGCTCCGATGCCGAGCCCTTTCCCTAGGTAGATGCGAAAAATCTGAAGACGCGAAGCGCCCAACGCCCGATAGAGCGCGAGCTCCGAGGTGCGCTCCCTTGCCAGAACAATGAGGGTCAACGCGACCCCGCAAACCGCAATGAGAAGGCTCATGTATCGAAGCAGCCTGGTAATCGCGAAGGTCTGGTCAAAGACCTGCATCGCACGTTCTCGCAGTCCGCGGTTGCTTCGCATGCTGAGGGGCGTTGCTTGAAACGCTACTCTAAGCTCGTCGACGACGTCGTCTGCGTCCGAGTCCGGGGCTAGGTACAACGCAACGCTCGCGACCGTGCCGCCACCGAAGCGCTCCGTCATCGTGTCGAGATGCAAGAAGGCCGAGCCGAGCTCACTGCTGTAGTCGTAGTAGATGCCCGCAATCGGAAACGACACGGGACCATCGGGCCCGTCGACGACGAGATCGTCCCCAACGTGCAGCCCTTCTTTGCGCGCCAGTGGCTCTCCCACGAGCACGGAGTCTCGCGGGAGCTCCTCGACCTCTCCTTCGAGGAGCGCGAAGCGGGCTCGATCGACCGGAACGCTGGCGTCGACGCCCGCAAGCGAGAAACGCCTTCCGTTGGTGTAGGCGAAGAACTGTCTCAGCCGATCCACGTGCGTGACTGCCGGATGACGCTTCAGCCTCTCGATCACATCCGCGCCGATCGTGGCGTGGGAAGCCGCCCGGCGTCGCGACGGCGTCGACACGTAAATATCCGCCTGGATCGTTCTCTCAATCCAAATATCCAGCGTGTCACGAAAGCTCGACACCATCGTCGTGACCCCGACCACCATGCTCACCGCAATAGCGAGCGCGGCGACCGCGACTGGGGTCGTTTGCAGCTGTCTGCCGAGTCCCTTCACACCATACGCGAGTCCAAACGAACGCACTGGCAGACGCGACGTCGCAAGCTGAACGAGCCACGGTGTCAACAGGGGGATCGCACAGATCAACAAAAACGCCTGAACGAACCCCGCCGGGCGCCACCGGTCGCCAGCAACGGCGTAAACACCGACAATGGCGAGCACACACAAAACGCCGGCGGCGAACCAACGGGGCGCTTTCTCCCCAACGCGCGCGTGCAATGAAAAAGCAGCGAGAAGCGACCTCGTGTCCTTTCGCCCAAGCTCGAGCGCGGGCGCCAATGCACCTAGCCCCGCACCGGCAAGGCCTACCGCCGCACCGAGAACGAAAAACCACGGAGGGACGACGAGTTGATGGATCTCTTCGAGCAGGTACAAATTCGATAGCGTCGCGCTCACGCGATCGATGTTCGCGCGCGCTCCCAAGTAGCCGAGCGGCATCCCGACCGCAACGCCGGCGAGGCCCAGAAGGGCGACGTCGCCAACGAGAAGCCCGAAGACTTGCCGGTGTGTCGCTCCCAGCGAGCGCAGCAGCCCGAACTCGGTGCGTCGCCGCACGAGTGCCGCCTGGGTGCTGGAGAATACGAGAAAGCCACCGACGAACAAGCTGATGAGGCTCAAAGCCGTCAAGTTGAGACGAAACGCACTGAGTAGATCCGCCGCTTGTTCTTCCCGCTGCTCCGGCGTCAGGATCATGGCTTTCGTTCCGAGCTTGCGATCGAGCGCGGCAACGACAGCCGCTTCGTCCACGCCGTCGACGAGCTTGACGTCGATCTGATCGACCTGGCCGCGCGAACCCAGCAGGGATTGCGCCTGCGCGATGTCCATGACCGCGAGGCGAGGGCTTGCGAGCGGTGTAGCCTTTTCGAAGTCCGAGAGCGCCCCTACCACGAGCTCGGCGGTGCGGGTGCCGATGCTGACACTCAAACGTTCGCCGACGCTCCAGCCGCGCTCGCGCGCCAGAGTTGCCGTGACCGCGACCCAGCCCGATTGGCCCAACGCGGCCGAGACATCGACCGCTTCGCCTTCCCACGGGACGTCGATCGCGGTGAAAAAATCCACGCCGATGACCTCCAACACAATCGGGTCGGCGTCCCTGAGGGTGACGTCCACACGATAGAGCGGCCACGCTGCGGCGACGCCCGGCGTCGCGAGCACCTCCGGATAGAGAGTCTCCGGAAGAGTCGGCATTTTCCCCAGGAGGATCAAATCCGCGCTCCCACTGACCGCCAGCATGCTGCCGCGAAACGCACCGAGCGCGTTGAGATTGATGATTTGGATGGAGACGACGGACGCAACCCCAATCGACACACCGAAAAGACTCAGCGCGAAAAGAAGCACGCCTCCTCGTAGCTGCGCCCTGAGCGCGCGAAAAAAATAGCGGATCACGTACGCTCGAGCCTTCCGCTGTGCAGACTCAAACGCTCGTCCGCTTGCGCGGCCTGCTCTTCGCTGTGGGTCACGTAGAGCAACGCGCCCTGTTCGTCGTCGACGAGCTGCATCAGAAGATCCATCACGACCTCGGAATTATCGTCATCGAGATTGCCGGTCGGCTCGTCCGCCAGAAGCAGCCGCGGCTTGCGGAGGAGCGCACGGCAAATTGCAACCCGCTGCATCTCGCCGCCGCTCAACGTGGACGCGGGCTGTGTCGCGAACGCGGAGAGCCCGACCCGATCGAGCAGCTTCCGGCCTCTTTCTTCGAACGTCCGGTCCGACGCAATCCATCCCGGAAGCGCAACGTTCTCCCATACTGTCAGATGCGGGAGAAGGTAGAAAAACTGAAAGACGAGACCGATATCGTCGCGGCGGATCAGGGTGCGTTGTCGGTCCGTGAGCGCTCCGAGGTCCCGCCCGACAAACGACACCGCGCCCGCGCTGGGGATATCGATCCCTGCCGCGAGATGTAGCAGCGTGGACTTTCCGCTACCGCTACGTCCCGTAATCGCAAGCTTCTTCCCCGCCGCAATCTCGAACGACACGTCATCGAGAGCTTTGAGTACTCCGCCGCTCGGTTGGCTGTAGTGCTTGGCGACGCTGTGGAATCGAAGAACAGGCTCGTCCAAGCTCACTTGTAGAGGGCCTGAACTTCCTTGAAGCTGGGGTGTTTCGCGTCCTCGAGCAGCTCGAACGCTGCCGCCTCCGCTGTCGTCAGAACTGCGCCCGCGCGCTCCATCCTGGACAGCGCGACGTCCCGATCCCGAAGCTTGCGGGATGCGACTCCGTCGACCGCGACATGAACTCCCAACCCTCGTTGTAGCAGATCGTGCACGGTTTGAGAAACGCAAACGTGGGCCTCGATGCCGCAAACAAGGGCCTGACGCGAACGCAGCTCGATGAGGCGATTGGAGACTTCATCGCTCCCGCACGAGCTGAAACAAGTCTTGGCGAACGGCTTCGAGTCACCGAGGACCGTTCGGAGCTCCTCAACGGTCAAACCGAGCCCTTTCGGATACTGCTCGGTCACGAGGACCGGAAGCTCGAGAGCCCGAAACGTCTTCACCAACCGTACCGCGACGTCGATCAGCTCACTGGCATTCGCCATCACTGGCCGAAACCGCTCCTGTATGTCGACGACAATCAAGCATGCCCCGACGGGCTGCAGGAGACTCGGATGTTTATTGGTCATCCGGTGAATCTTTTCACGCTGACGCTGGCTTCGCCACTTGACCGTCTCACCGAGGAGCCACTGAGACACTGAGGCCCTCACGGAGAGAGACTTCGTTCCCGTTCCCGTTCCCGTTCCCGACTAAGAATGCTGCGGCCCGTCGCCCAGCCTTACTCGTAGAGCTCACTTTCGGGTGGCGCTGCTAGCATCTTCGGTCGGGAACGGGCACGCGCACGCGCACGGGCACGATAAGAAAGCTTTCCCCTCACCCGAACACCTCAGCCCGGGCGGCGCGATCCCTCAAATCCACGGCGTACAGCACAAACCCCAGCGAGATGAGAAATATCTTCCACGCCCCCCCGCTCTCGCCCCAGCCAGCACCGTTCGAGAAGAACATCACCGCGAGGCTACCGAGAGAAGCCGCAAGATACGCGCGATGCCCGAAGCCCTCTCGCGTCGCGACGACGAGATGGTAGACGAGCATGAGAGCGGCGAGGGCGAAGAAGAAGCCCGTTGACGTCAGCTCCCAGCGCCAACCGTTCACCGCCGTTAGCGGCGCCACCATCGCGGAGAGAATTGGCGGCCCAATCAAGACCGCGCCTTGCGGGTAAGCGGCGAAGAGCTTCGTTGTGGCACGCGCGAATGGCAGCACCAAGAGCGCGAACATACAAAGCGTCGTGAACGATGTGAACCGAGCCGGTCCCCACGCTTCCAGCTCGACGACAACCGAGGCGAGCGCCACCGCCAGACCCATCCCGCCGAGAAAGCTCGTTTTGCGCACCATCGACTTCGACCACCCCAAACGCACCAGCGTCATGGCAAAAACGACGCCCGCTAGCACCATGAGCAACATCGAAGTGACTAACAGCGCTCCCGCGTCGCCGCTCGGGATCAAGCGGTCCGGAAGTCGCGTCGCACCGATGACAACGACGACGCACAAGAAAACCCATCGCTGGGCCGGCACGAGACCCACCGCACCGAGGCGAGACGCCGGGACGTGAAGGAACTTCGCCTGAAGCAGCAAAAACCGTAGGAACGAAACGGCCGAGAGCAAAATGAGAGCCACTCGAACAGATGCATACGGGACTCCGGCGCCATCCCACACAAAAACGATCGCGAATACACCGACCGAAGCCTGCAAGGCTCCGCGAATAGCGCCCTGCATCGCGGTCCCGGCGTCGCTGCCAGCTTCAGGTAGGTAGTAGGTGGCGGCGCGACCCCCGGCACGCACGGTCACAGCGGCGCCGACAACGGAGCACGCGATCCAAAGCAAGAGGTCCCCGCGGCCCACGGAAGCAAATCGCCCCCCCCAAGCCACGAGGGCGACCGCAGGCAACCCGATCCAGAGTCGGAGAGGTCGGGCCGACAACGGCGCGAAAACGAACCCCAGCGCGGCCAGAGCGAGAATGAAACGCCGCTCGTCGGTTAGCTGAGGTCGGTAGAAATAGACCAGTATCGAGCCGGTGACGAGAAGCGCGGCGAGAAGCGCTTCACTCTGCCACGAGGTCGAGGTCCTTATAGAAGAACTCTCGCTGGATGTCACTAAACGGCTTTCCGTCAATCTCGGCGTACGGGTAGATGAAATAATTCAAAGGCTCCCCGGCTTGCAGCGGGTTGAGCTTGATATCTCGCCCGATCGTGAACTCCACCCGGTTCTCATCGTGAGCACCGAAGAAATAGTCGCGCTGGTCGGGGTGCAGATTCGCCTCCGAGCTGTCGACCGGCACCCAGCCGAAACCGGGAACGTAGAACTCCGCCCAGCAGTGGTAGCCTTCGATCTGCCCCTCGCCGCGTTCGACGGGAATGGGAAACCCGATTTGGAATTTCGCCGGGATCCCGACCGCACGGGCGAAGCCGATGAACACGGTGTGGAAGTCGGTGCAGTCGCCACGCTTGGCGTCGCAAGCGTAATAGAGGTCGCCCTGCCCCCAGCCGGTGCCGCTTTGGTCGAATGCCAGATTGTCGACGGTGTAGTCGAAGATCGCCTTCGCCTTCTCCACGACGGTCGTCTTCCCTTCGATCACCTCTTCCGCCTGCTCACGGATGAAATCGTCGATAGGTACGAGCCGGTCCGGCCGCAGCCACCGCGATGCTCCCGACTCGAGCCATCCCTCCGGGTCCTCGAAGGCCACGAAGTCGCTCTCATGGTGCTCCTGCCGCGTCACCCGGAACGACATCTCGACCCGAACCTGCTCGAGGTCAGCGGCGGGTGTCGACAAAAACAACATCGAGTTCCGGTAGGCGTACTCTTGATAGAGCTTCGTTGGAACCGAGGATTGGATCGAGATCAGGCGAACGTCCTGATAGTCCCCGCTCTTCGGATACGGCAGCCACATCTGCACCTTCGCCGCGCCCTCGGGTACGTCCAGCGCCGCGACGTAGCTGAGCTCGAAGCTCCGCTCCCGCGGCTGGGCGTGAAGAGAAGCCACCGCAAGCGTCGCGAACATCCAAGCCGTCACGAGGGGTCTCATACCAACATCCCATTGCGAGCGGCAACGATCTCCGCCATCACCGAAAGCGCGATTTCTTCCGGCGAGCGAGAGCCAATCCGGAGACCGATGGGAGCGTGCAGACGCTCGAGCTCCGCTTCGCTGACACCGCGCTCGAGAAGGCGTTTCCGACGCTTCTCGTGCGTTCGCTTGCTGCCGAGCGCGCCCACGTAGAATGCGTCGCTGGGAAGCGCGACCTCGAGCGCCGGATCGTCGAGCTTGGGATCGTGGGTCAGCGTCGTCACCGCGGTCGAGCGGTTCAGCCCCAACTCCTTCAACGCCGTATCAGGCCACTGCCGAATGAGCTGGCCCGCATGCGGGAAGCGCTCATCACTCCCGAACACGCCCCGCGGATCGACGACGATGGTGCGATAGCCGAGCGCATCCGCCATCGTCGTCAAGGCGACCGAGACATGAACGCCCCCGACCATCACCAGCACCGGTGGCGGCAACTCGACATCGACAAACACTTCGTGCTCATCCACCGAAACCTGACCCGACCGCCCTGCTTCCAAGGCCCGACCCGCGGCCTCGGCAATCGCGTCACCAAGGGGAGTTGGATTGCTCTCCCCCGTGGTCCTCCGTGCTTTCTTGGTGAGATCGTCTGCGCCGCTGTCCCCGATGACAACCGTCTGCCCCAAAAACTCGCCTTGGATGACCGTAGCCTTGGCAATCGCCCGCTCGTCGCGAAGGGCGCTCCTGAATGCATCGTAGGTGGCGTCGGTCAACCTCTCCAGGAAAATCTCGATCGTGCCGCCGCACGAAAGCCCCACGTCCCACGCGGTCTCGTCCGTAACCCCGAATCGAAGGAGTTTCGGCTCTCCAGTCTCCAGAACTTCGCGGCCTTGTTCGACCACCGCCGATTCCACGCAACCGCCGCTAACCGAGCCGGTGATGCGGGCGTCGCGGGTGAGCGCCATTTTCGCGCCCGGCCCTCTTGGCCCCGAGCCCCAGGTGCGGACGACCGTAGCCAGGACGACGTCCTCGCCCTCTTCGCGCCACCGATCCACGTCAGCGGCAATGTCGCGAATACTCATCGACGTCCAAGCCTCTCTAGATGCGTGGCCAGCTCCTCCAGGCTCTTCAGATTATGCACCGGAAGGAAGTCGTCCACATAAGGTAGCGCTGCCACCATACCCCGCGTCAGCGGCTCGTACTCTGGCGAGCCGAGAAGTGGGTTGAGCCATATCAGGCGGTGACAGCTGCGGCGCAATCGGTCGACCTCTTTCGACAGGAGTGCTGGCTCTCCCCGGTCCCATCCGTCACTGATGAGGAGCACGATCGCACCGCCGCCGAGCACTCGCCGCGCCCAATCGTAGTTGAAACGTTCGAGGCTTTCGCCGATTCGGGTGCCACCCGACCAGTCGGTGACCGCATGGGAAACGTCCGAAAGCGCCTGCTCGATATCACGCTGGCGCATGTGCCGACTCAATCGGGTGAGACGGGTCCCGAACGCGAACGCCTCCACGCGCTGCGTGAGTCCCTGCGTCAGGCTGTAAATGAAATGAAGAAGCAACCGGGTGTAGCGCTCCATCGAGCCGCTGATGTCTCCTGGATCAATCGCTGAACCTCGTCGAGCTCGGATTCGCTCAGATCGGAGAAATCGCGTGTCCTGAGTGCATCACGCTCGCTGTAGGTTTTCGTCAGCTCGATGACTTGGCGCGTCTCCGCGTCTTCGGGTAGCGACTCGGGGGAGGGCTCGGGCCGAATGTTCGGAGTCACGGTGAGCGGCTTTGGCGGCGAGCGACGCACGCGGCGTCCTTTTATCTCGACGAGCTTCCATTCGCCGAGCGGCTTTTGCCAAAACATCGCGAACGCCTCGTCGAAGAGCGGGACGTCGTCGCGGCGGTGGACGAGGAGCGAGCGCGCGGCGTGGTAGAAGTCCGAGCGAACACCGACCTCGACGTGCGAAAGCGCCTGGACGAGGTCGATCATGCGCCCAGGGTTGACGTCGAGTCCCAGCCCACGGAGTACCCGGCCGAACAGAACGAGGTTGCGAAGAAGATGGCGCCCTTCGGCCTCGGGAACCACCTAGCCCGCCGCCTGCACGCGTCCCAGGATCGCCTGCGTCTGATCCCCCTTCACACGATCCACGTCGTCGCGGTATTTGAGCAGCGCTCCCAGCGTGTCCTCGACGATGCTCTCGTCGAGTGCCTCTTTGTCCAGGGCAACGAGCGCGTTGACCCAATCGAGCGTCTCGGCAACGCCGGGTACCTTGTACAGCTCCATGCGTCGTAGCTCCTGAACGAACCGCGTCACTTGGCTCGACAATTGCGCCGACGCGTGAGGAAGCTTCGCCCGTACGATCTCGAGCTCTTTCTGGAAGGTCGGGTAGTCGATCCAAAAGTACAAACAGCGTCGTTTGAGTGCGTCATGTACTTCGCGGGTTCGATTCGATGTCACCACGACGACAGGCGGACGCTCAGCCTTGAAGGTCCCGATCTCGGGAATCGTCACTTGGAAATCAGAGAGGAGCTCGAGTAAGTAGGCCTCGAACTCCTCATCGCTGCGGTCGACCTCGTCGATGAGAAGAACCGGAGCCTTGCTTGCTGATGCGTCGATGGCCTTGAGCAAGGGTCGCTTCAGCAAGAACTCGGCTCCGAACAGGTCTTTCTCTTCGAGCTTCTCGCCGCGGCTCTCCGCCAAACGGATATGCATCATCTGACGCGTGTAGTTCCACTCGTAGACGGCCTGACTCACGTCGAGCCCTTCGTAGCACTGGAGTCGAATGAGCTCGGTATCCAGGAGCTCCGTCAGCACCTTCGCAATTTCCGTTTTGCCGACACCGGCCTCCCCTTCGAGAAACAGAGGCCGGCCGAGCTTGAGCGCAAGAAAGATGGCCGTCGCGAGACCTCGGTCGGCGATGTAGAGCTTGTCCCGCAGTTGAGCTTGAAGCTCCTCGATGGAGCTCAAATCAGCATTCAGCATTCAGCATTCAGCGTTCACTTCTGTTTCTTGGCCCGGCTAACAGCTTCGGTCAAAGCGCGGCGCGAGAGCACCGTCGCGAGATGCGTTCGGTACTCGCCGGAAGCGTACACATCACCCAGTGGATACTCCAACGCTGCGGGCACGTCTTCGCAGGCCTCAGAGATAGCTTTCGTGGATGGGGGCTGCCCGGCGAGCGACGCGTCGACGCTTTCCACCAGGACCGGCGTCGACGTGACCCCACCGATCGCGAGTCGAGCCTCCTTCACGACACCGTTTTTCAAAGCGACAAAAGCGGCGACGCCGACGACGGCGTAGCTCGAAGCCGGATGCCGATGCTTGAGGTAGCACGCGCCCTGCCCCGCCTTCATGGCAGGAACGCTGACCTCGGTGAGCACCTCGCCTGCCTTCAAGCCCGTCGTGAAGAGATCAACGAAGAACTCGTCCGCCGGGATCTTGCGCTTTCCCTTGGCTCCTGTGGCAACGATGTCCGCATCGAGGGCCAGCAAGACCGTGGGGTAGTCCGCGGCTGGATCCGCGTGCGCGAGGCTGCCACCGATGGTGCCGCGATTGCGAACCTGGATATCGCCAATGTGGCCAGCGGTCTCGCTAAGAACCGGACAGGTTTTGTGCAGATCTTTCGAGCTCTCGACAGCCGCGTGCGTCGTCATCCCGCCGATCCTGACGCCGGATTTCGACGCTTTGATCCCGTCGAGACCTCTGATCCGCGCAATATCGATGACCGCCGATGGCGAGCTCACTCGAAGCTTCATCGCAGGGATCAAGCTGTGCCCCCCAGCGAGAAGCTTCGCGTCTTTGTGCTTCCGCAGAAGCGTGATGGCTTCTTTGAGGTTCTTCGGACGGTAGTAATCGAAACTCGTTGAGTACATATCTCAATCTCCCCCGAAATATTCGACCTTGGCCGTTGTTCGCTGACCCACGGCGGAGATCGCATTCCAGATCTTTTCCGGTGTCAACGGCATGTCGAGATGACGAATGCCAAGCGGTGCCAGCGCGTCCATGACGGCGTTCGCGATACATACCGTGCTCGCGATTGTGCCCATCTCCCCAGCGCCTTTGACACCGAGCGGGTTGTGAGGCGACGGTGTCTCGACGCGACCGATCTCGAACCTCGGGAAAGCGTGCGCCCGAGGCATCGCGTACTCCATGAGCGACGCGGTCAAAAGCTGGCCGTTCTCGTCGTACACGCCTTGCTCCCACAACGCCTGTCCGGCACCTTGCGCGATGCCGCCCTGAATCTGAGCTTCCACGAGCATCGGGTTAATGACGTTTCCGACATCGTCGACCGCGATGTAGCGTTGGATGTCGACTTCACCCGTCTCCGGATCGATCTCGACTTGAGCGATGTGAGCGCTGTTCGGAAAGGTGAAGTTCGCCGGATCGTAGAACGAGGTTTCGTCGAGGCCAGGCTCGAGACCTTCCGGAAGGTTGTGTGCCGAGTAGGCGGCGAAGGCCAGCTCCCCGAACGGTTTGGCCTTGTCGGGCGAGCCCTTCACATAGACCTTACCTTCTTTCTGGTCGTAGACCATATCCTCGACGGACGCCTCCAATTGATGGGCTGCGATCTTCTTGAGCTTCTCGCGGACCTTCTCCGCACTCTTCACGAGCGCGCTGCCACCCACCGCGGCGCTGCGGCTTCCGTACGTTCCCATCCCGAACGGAATCCGACCCGTGTCGCCGTGGACAACCTCGATATCACCCATGTCGATACCGAGCTCATCAGCGATGATTTGAGCGAACGTCGTTTCGTGCCCCTGGCCGTGGGAGTGAGAGCCCGTCAGAACGGTCACCTTCCCCGAGGGATGGACCCGAACAACACCGCTCTCCCAAAACCCGACAGCAGAGCCGAGCGCGCCTGCGACTGCAGATGGGGCCGGACCGCTCGCCTCGATGCAACCACTCACGCCGACTCCAACGAGCCGACCCGAGCTCCGAGCTTCGTCTTGGTCGCTGCGCATCTTCGTGTAGTTCGCGATCGAAGTCGCCTTGTCGAAGATCGCGTGGTAGTCACCACTATCGTATTGGAGCGCCACCGGGGTCTGATACGGGAACTCGTCCTTGCCGATGAAGTTCTTGCGTCGCAGCTCCACTGGATCCATACCCAGCTCATGAGCTGCGACGTCCACGAGGCGCTCGATCACGTACGAGGCTTCGGGTCGCCCCGCGCCACGGTACGCATCCACCGGCACCGTGTTCGTGATGGTGCCGAACACTTCGCCCCATACGCCCTTCATCTTATAGAGCCCGGCGAACAAGGTGATGTAAAACGCCGTCGGGATGAGAGGTGCGAACGTCGAAAGATACCCGCCCATGTTTGCCCACGTCGAGACGTGAACTCCGGAGATCTCGCCGTCTTTCTTGAGAGCCATCCTCGCTAGGGTAATGTGGTCTCGCCCTTGCGAGTCGGTCACCGACGATTCCGACCGTGTCGCCACCCATTTCGCAGGACGGTTGATCTCACGCGCGATCCAAGGCGTGATGACCTCCTCCGGGTAGTGGAAAATCTTGCTCCCAAAGCCACCGCCCACATCCGGCGAGATCACACGCAGCCGGTTCTCCGGAATGCCTAGAGTGAACGCGCTCAAAAGAAGCCGAATCGGCTGCGGGTTCTGGCTCGTCGTCCAGACCGTCATTTCTTCCGTCGCGTGGTTCCATTGAGCGACACAGGCGCGCGGCTCCATCGCGTTGGCGATGAGTCGTTGGTTCGTGAGCTCGAGATCGACGATATGGTCGGCTTCGGAGAATGCCTTATCGCAAGCCTCTTTGTCACCGAGCGACCACTCAAAGCTCGTGTTCTCGGCAACGTTGTCATGAATCTGGGGTACTCCGACATCGGTCGTCTTGCGCGCGTCGACGACGGCGGGAAGTGGCTCATACGAAACGTCGATGAGCTCCACGGCATCCGCCGCGATGTAGGGATGTTCAGCGGCGACGACGGCAATACCGTCGCCGACGTGCCGGGCTTTATCGACCGTGAGCGCTTGTCGGACAGGGATTTGGATGTCCGGCACATTCCAGCCGCACGGCATCACCCCGACGCCACTATCGATGAGGTCTTGTCCAGTGAACACCGCAACGACACCCGGATGCGCTTTCGCTTTCTTCGTATTGATCTTCGTGATCTTCGCGTGTCCGTAAGGACTTCTTTTGACCGCGAGGTAGACCATCTTGGGAAGCTCGATATTGGCGACGTAGGCGCCCTTGCCCTGGATGAATCTCGGGTCTTCGACGCGCTTAACGCTCGAACCTACGTAGCCCATTACGCCGCTCCCTTCTTGCTCGCCCGTTTCTTGGCAGGCTTGGCGCTTTGGGCCGCCACAATCGATTTCACGATGTTCTCGTAGCCCGTGCACCGGCAGATGTTGCCCTCGAGGCCGTGACGAACCTCGTGTTCATCGGCGCGCGGATTCTTTTTGAGAATCTCGGTCGCCGTCAGAATCATGCCTGGCGTACAAAAACCGCACTGCAGACCGTGGTTGTCCCAAAACGCCTGCTGGATCGGGTGCAGCTCGCCGTCTTGAGCCAACCCTTCGATCGTGGTGATGTCGCTGCCATCCGCCTGGACAGCCAGGACCGTGCACGATTTCACCGCTTCTCCGTCGATGAGAACCGTGCACGAGCCGCATTGACTCGTATCGCAACCGACATTGGTGCCCGTGAGACCCAGAACATCGCGAAGGTAGTGCACCAACAGCAACCGGGGCTCGACTTCGCTGGAAGTCGCGCTCCCGTTAACTGCGATGCTGACGGGTAGTTTCATGAGAGCTCTCCTCGAAAGTCCATTCGCGCAAGCTCGCGCAGGCTGCCGAGGTGGCCACGGACAACCCGCCTGAGGACGAACAACGAACGAACTGCATCAAACAATTTGGATGAACGCATTTCGCCAAAGGGGCGAGCGCGCAAGATACTACAGGTAGGCTGGATCGTTCCAGTGGGGAATCAGGCTACGTCATCAACCGGCACAACTCTCGAGGTGCACCGAGGACATCGGGGGTTTCGTTTGCCGGTACGCCCCATCCAATCACACGACGTGCAGCGACCGCTGATGAAGCCCTGGCTCGCGCTGTCGAGAAGAGGGCGATGGTGCAAGTAGTGCCGCACCAGCGTTCTGAAGTTCTTCTGCGCGTCGGCGGAGGTCGCCTCGCGGTCGATCTCGAGCCCCATCGCGGTCGACTCGCCCGGCTCCACCGCTTCCAAAACGCGCTTCACGCTGGCGACCAGCGCAAACGCCGGACAGACTCCAGGATAACCATCGAACCCGACATTGACCCGATCGGCGACGGCGACCTCCAGTGAAGGCTCGACCGCCAGCCCAGTCACGTTCACGTCACGCAAATGCGCTTTTCGCGGATCGTCGTCTTCACTCAGCTTGATACGAATCTCGAGCGGTAGTGGCACCCGGCGCCCAGCGCGGCGCTCGGCAACCCCCGCCGGAATCGGCTGCGCCTTGACGTTGACTTTGGGCCCCTGACTGGCGAGCAGGCGTTGGCCTAACTTCTTGAGCCGGTTGAGGCTCGATTCGACTGTGACGGACATAGCATTCTCCTGGGGGTCGTCGCCGACCCTCTCTTTGCGCCAGCTTTCTTCGAGGGGGCAGATATTGTATACGGTGAGCATTCCCAGAGCAAGGCGTCTGGTTCACCCGGAGCCACGGATCTCCCGGAGAAGACACGCCCCCTCACCCGACGAGCTATCCCGAAGGGGGGAGACTAATCAAAAATCAATAACCTCTCCCGCGATGGGGGAGAGGTCGACGTCGCGCCAGCGAGGGGGCGCAGCCGCCGCAAGGATTGCGAACGACGCGGCCATGAACGTCTAGGGCGCGCCCGCCAGAGAGAAGTACACCGCACGCACGAAGCGCTCCTTACCTCCCGGCCACCCCTCGCGCTCGTACGAACCGGCGGGGTCAGCAGCCACAACCGCGTCGACGCTCTTGCCGTCATTGACCATCGTCTGCACGCGGTCGCGCACGGTGACCAGCATGTCCCGGTAAACCCTCAGATCCTCCGGACTCGCCAGCTCCCCGTGTCCCGGAATGATTTTCGAGTCGGACTTGGAAAGAGACAAGACCTTATTCGTGGTCGCGATGAGACCGTTGATATCCCCACCGAGGTCGAAATCGATGAAGGGAAAACGCCCGTTGAAAAACGTGTCGCCCATGTGGAACACGTCCGCGCGCCGGAAGTGAATAATCGAGTCGCTATCGGTATGAGAGCCCTCGACATGAAAAACGTGAATCTCGTCATTATTCCAATAGAACGTGACTTCGTCCGAGAATGTGATCTTCGGGAGGGCGCCAGGCGCCGAGGCGGGAACGGAGTCGGTACGGATGACGGAGCGGAGCTGCTCGACGCTCATCCTTCGGCGAACATTGTCGTGGGCGACCACGATGGCGCCGAGCTTTCCGAAGTTCTCGTTTCCGCCGGTGTGATCGCCGTGCAAGTGCGTGTTGACGAGAAATCGAACCGGATCGTCGGTGACCGTCTCGATCGCGGCAACGATCTTGTCGGTCAGCGGAGCGTATTGGTCATCGACGAGAAAAGTGCCGTCCTCCCCTACGGAAAGCCCGATGTTGCCACCGCGCCCCGTCAACATGTGGAGCCCGTCGCGAATCGGCACAGGCTTGATCTCGACGCCATCCCAGTCAACGTCCGTCTGGGCGTTCGAGACGGAAGCGACGAGAAGAAGAAGCAGTGTGAACAATCGATACATGTTTTCCCTCATTTCTGCTCAGTGCACGCTCACTCCTCTTCTTCGGCGAGCGCGCTTGCTGCCTCGCTCAGGTCACGGAACTCGGTGTCCTTCGGTGGAACCATTCGGCTCCGCTCGGAGGCTCCCGATGCATTCTTTGAGCAGCCTAGCGTGAAAGATTATACTAATGAACTGTAACAGTTATTCGCTGCCAAAATCGCGGGTTCTTTTGCGCGCTGGCTGCGTTGCGATTCCTCCACATATCCAGATAGGTCGTCGTCATCACGCCTTGCCAGTACACAAAACGACCTCGCGATTTGCGCAACGAATAACTGTTACAGCCCACTAAGCCCCGGAAAAAAGGAGCAACGCCATGAGCGCAATGAATCGTCGACGCTTTCTCGAGACCACGGCCGCGGCCGGCCTCGCCGCCCTTCCTGCCACCCGCGGGTTCACCGCACCCGCTGACGAAGACCCGCTGGGGGTTCGGGCAGATTTTCCCGTCACCGCGGAGCAAACGTACCTCAACAGCTCCGCCGTGGGACCGATGTCACGAGCCGCTCGCGACGCGGTCGCCGCCTACGCCGACGAGAAAATGCTCTTGAGAGGCGGGCGCAGTCGCGGAGAGACGAAAGAGCGGGCCCGCATGCGATTTGCCGAGCTCTTTGGCGCCGACAAGGACGAAGTGGCAATGCTCTATTCGACGAGTGACGGCGAGAACGTCGTCGTCAACGCTATGGATTGGAAGGAGGGCGACAACGTCGTCCTCGACGAGCTTCACTTCACCACGAGCTTCGTTCTCTACCGCGAGCTCGAGCGGCGCAAAGGTGTCGAGCTTCGCATCGTCAAACCGAAAGACGGCCGCGTGCCCACCGAAGACTTCGCCGCTCGCGTGGACAAGAAAACCCGCCTGCTGACGGTTGCCTGGGTCTCGAATCGCAACGGGTATCGCTACGACCTACCGTCGCTCGCCGAGCTCGCTCACGACAGCGGCGCCTACCTCTACGCCGACGGTGTGCAGGCGTTCGGGACGTTCCCGACGAACCTCCATGAAGAGGGCGTCGACTTCGCGTGCGGCAACGGCTACAAATGGTTGTTCGCGGACTTCGGCTGCGCTCCCATGTACGTCAAGAAAGATCATCTGGAGTGGATGGAATCCGACCGCATCGGTCACGGCTCGATCGGCGAGAACCTGCCCGATCTACGGTTCGAGCTCAAAAAAACCGCGGCCAAATTCGAGTACGCGACATCCGCGTATGCCTCGGTTGCGGCCATGGACGCGGCCCTGGGCTACCTGAAGGGCGTCGGACTCGACCGCATCGAGAAACACACCGCGTCACTGACCGCCGAGCTGAGAGCGGGCGCAGACAAGCTCGGATTCGACGTGTTCACGCCACCGAACAACGCCTCCTCCATCGTGAGTTTCCACCACGGCGTCGGTCCCGACCACCTGCGAAAAGTTCTCGCCAAAGAAAAAGTCGCGGTGACGCTTCGCGAGGGCGGCAAACTTCTTCGGGCGGGCGTAGCGATGTTCAACAACCGCTCGGACGTGGAGCGCTTGCTCTCGGTACTCTCGACGGTAGCCTAGCGTCTCGCTGGGTCGTTGACGTCGTTGTCGGGAATCCCGGACCGGCGAATCTGTAGGTTTGCTTCGCTCGAAAACCCTTGCGCCGTCCAAAAGCCAGAGACTGCTATGCTACGCTACGTCGCTTTCTAGAGGAGGTTCCCGTGTCCAAATTCCTCGCGAATCTGGGGTTGGCGCTCATTCTCGCGCCAACGCTCGAAGCCACCCCGACAAAACCCGCTTCGCTACCGGCCTACGCCCTCACGAACGCGCGCATCGTCACGATGAGCGGACCGGTGATCGATTCCGGGACGCTCGTGATGCGCGATGGACGCATCGCGGCGGTGGGTGCCGACGCGAGCGTGCCTGCCGATGCGATCGTGATCGATGCCCGAGGGTGGAGCCTCTACCCTGGATTCATTGATGCCCACTCGTCGGTCGGCCTGTCGCAACCGAACCAAGAGTCCGCTCGCGAAGCGGCCGAAAGACGGGAACGCGGCGAGCCGACGCCGGGTCTTCAGGCAAACGTGCGCGCCTCCGCTGCGTACGCCCAAGACCCCGATGCGTTGAAGGCGTTTCGAAAATCGGGAATCGCCGTCGCCGCAATCGCGCCCCCTGCGGGCATCCTCCGCGGACAGAGCGCGGTCATCACCCTCGGCGACGGTCGTGTCGAGGAGCTCGTGGTCAAGGAGCCGTGGGCACAACACATCGGCTACGTGCCGTTCTCCCGTCAGCGAAACGACTACCCGGGGACGCTCATGGGCGTTCTCGCCACGATCCGGCAGAGTCTCTCGGACGCCGTGTGGTACCACGCCGCGTGGGAGCGCTGGAGTGAAACTCCCGATGCGCTGGAGCGACCGCAGTTCGACGAGAGCCTCGCAGCCCTGGGACCGGCCGCGAGGAACCAACAACAAGTCGTCTTCTCGGCCTGGTCCGACAACGCGATTCTTCGAACCGTGGGACTCGCGGACGAGCTGAGCATCGACGCGGTCGTGAGCGGCGCTATCGACGGCTGGCGCGTCGCCGACGCGCTCGCCGAAAGTGGGCTTCCGGTTTTGGTGTCTCTCGATCATCGACCGAGACGCGATCCCGTCGGCTTCGGTCAGCAAGCGCCGGACGGGCTAATGCCAAACCCAGGCGCCGAAGACAACAAAGACGCGCAAGCGAATCCCTCGCGGCTGCACGACGCCGGCGTTCAATTCGCCTTTACCTCCGAGGGGCTCGAAGCGACCGACAAGTTTCTCCCGAATCTGCGCGCGACCGTGGACGCCGGACTCCCCCAACAAGCCGCCCTCGAAGCTCTCACACTAACACCGGCGAGAGTTCTCGGGCTCGAAGCGAGCCTCGGCTCATTAGAAGTCGGTAAAGCTGCGCACGTGGTCGCGGTGCAGGGCGATCTCTTCGGCGACGACGCTCATATCCCCGCGACATGGATCGACGGCCGGTTGTACGAACACCGCGAGCCGCCCAAGAATAGCGCCGAAAAAGATATCGACGAGGACCAAACCGCGCCCGCCGAGTCCGACCTGCGCGCCCGGTGGCAGCGGAGCGCCCCGAAAGGTCCGCTCTGGCCCGAAGTCGCGCTCACCGCCATCCGCCATGCCACCCTCCTTACCGTGAGCGACGGGACCATCAGCCCCGGAACTATCATTATTAAAGAAGGCCGGATCCAGGCTGTCGGTCCCGATGGGGAGATCCGCATCCCCTCGGGAGCCAGAGAAATCGACGCCACGGGGATGTTCGTGATGCCGGGTATCGTGGACGCCCACATCCACATCGCCATCGCCGGCGGGGGCAACGAATCCACCGGCGCGGTGACCCCAGAAGTCCGTATTGCCGATGTCATCGACCATCGCAGTCCATCGATCCTTCGAGCGCTCGCCGGAGGCGTCACGACCGTCAACGTGCTCCACGGATCAGCGAACGTCATTGGCGGGCAAAACGCCGTGATCAAGCTTCGTTGGGGCAAAGACGCGGCGGATCTGTTCGTCGAAGGAGCCCAGCCCGGGGTCAAGTTCGCCCTGGGAGAGAACCCGAAGCAAACCAACCGCCGCCGTCCGGACGGTGTCCCCGCCCGTTATCCGGCCACCCGGATGGGTGTCGAGCTGACGCTCAGAACGAGCTTCACCCATGCGCAACGATACCAGTCGCAGCGGAAAGCCTACGACGCCGCGAAAGCTCGGGGGGAGGATCCGCTTGCTCCACGGCGAGACCTGAGGCTGGAAGCGCTCGTGGGAATCCTCGACGGAAGCATTCTCGTGCACGCGCACTGCTACCGATCCGACGAGATCCTCATGTTGCTACGGGTCGCCGAAGACTTTGGGTTCCGGATCGCATCGCTCCAACACGTGCTCGAAGGCTACAAAGTGGCCGATGAGATCGCAGCGCACGGCGCAGGCGCGTCGACCTTCGCTGACGGATGGGGCTACAAGATGGAGGCATTCGACGCGATCCCGTACAACGCGAGCCTGATGGCGCACCGAGGTGTCGTCTCGTCCATCAACTCGGATGCCGTGGGCGAGATGACGAAGCGACTCTATGTCGAGGCCGCCAAGGCGATGAAATACGGCGGGGCCTCCGAGGAGGAGGCGCTGAAGATGGTGACCCTGAACCCGGCGAAACATCTGAAGCTCGACGAGCGCATTGGCTCCATCGAAGTCAACAAGGATGCGGACCTTGCGATCTACACCGCTCATCCGTTCTCGGCCGACGCGGAGGTCACCATGACCCTCGTCGACGGACAGGTTTACTTCGACCGTGACAAAGTCGAAACGTCGAAAAACGCGCTCCAAGGGCTCGCGCACCAGCGGCGACCCCAAGAGGACGGCTCCGACAAAGCGGCCGGCTCCGATCAACGGCACGATCGTCTCGGTGATCGCTACGTACGATGGACACCACCAGCGGCACCGGCAACCCCGAAAGGATACGGCGATCTTTCGACCCCGGCGCTATCGAGCACGAACACCCTCGCCATCGTCGGTGGGCGCGTGCGCACGATGGCCGGCCCTGTCATCGAATCGGGGACCGTGCTCATTCGTAACGGCCGCGTGTCCGCGGTGGGCGCCAACGTCTCCGTACCGAGCGACGCGGAGGTGATCGATGCGCGCGGGCTCACCGTAACCCCCGGGCTCATCAACGCCGGCACGACCCTGGGTATCTCCGAGATCGGCGCGGTCTCCGCGACGCAGGACGCGCGAGAGCTGCAACCTGTCAACGCGAGTGTCAAAGCCTCCGTCGCGGTGAACCCGCATTCGGAGATGATCCCGGTGACTCGCGTCAACGGAGTGACGAGCGCGCTGAGCGTCCCGGGAGGAGGACTCATCTCGGGACAAGCCGCGCTCATCGACATGGCGGGCTGGACTGCCCCGGAAGTCGTCGCGAAAAGTCCGGTCGCCGTGGGGATCGATTTTCCGGAATTCCTCGAAGTATCGCCTGAAGAGGAAGTCCAGAAGAACGTCGAGAGCGATCGCCGGAGCCTGCGCAAGTGGCTGCGACGTGCCCAGGCCTACGCCGGTACGATCGGCCGCGAGAATACGAACCCGAGCGAGGACGACGACGAGCTGCACGCGCTCGTTCCCGTGGTGCGAGGTGAGCTACCCGTTCTCCTCCACGCGGAAAGTGAAAAAGGGATCCGGGCCGCGCTCGAGCTCTCGGACGAGCTCGGCCTCGATGCCATTCTCGTTGGCACCCGCGACATCTGGAGATGCGTCGACGCCATCGCCGCCGCGGGAGTGCCGGTGATCCTGGGCCCGACCGAAAGCCGACCGGCGCCCGGTGACCCCTATGACGCGATATTCAAAGCCGCAAGCCTTTTGCAAGAAGCGGGTGTTCCGTTCGCCTTCCGGACCGGTGGCGCGACGAACGCGCGAAATCTTCCCTATACCGCTGGGATGGCCGTTGCCTTTGGACTTTCGAGAGAGCACGCGTGGCACGCAATGACCTCGGGCGCCGCTGAGATTCTTGGTGTCAGCGAAAACTACGGAACGATCGAGACAGGTAAAATCGCCAACATCGTCGTCTCCGACGGCGACCTCCTCGATGTGCCAACTCAGGTGCGTCACCTTTTGATCCGTGGCCACCGCATCGATTTGAGCTCGCGGCACACGAAACTCTACGAGCAGTTCAACGCACGACCCGCGCCGGTAACGAGTGAGACGGATGCCAACCCCTGAGCTCGAAGTTCTCCTGAGCGAGGAAACGATTCGTGAGCGCGTCGCGGAGCTCGCGATCCAGATCTCCCACGACTACAAGGCCGAGGGTGTCGACGACGTCTACATGCTCGGCGTGTTGCGCGGAGCCTTCATCTTTCTTGCCGATTTGTCCCGCCGACTCACCCTCCCCCGCCGCGTCGATTTTATCGCCCTTTCGAGCTACGAAGATGCGTCGACGACGAGCGGTGCGGTTCGTCTCGTCCTCGATGTGCGCGCACCGCTTCGCGGCAAACACGTCCTCATCGTCGAAGACATCGTGGACTCCGGCAAGACCCTCGACTACCTGCTCAAGATCCTCGCGGCCCGCGAGCCCGCGTCACTCAAAACGTGTGTGCTGCTGCACAAACCCGAGCGCCTCGAAGTTCCAACGAGGATCGATTACCTAGGCTTCACGATCCCGGACAAGTGGGTCGTCGGCTACGGTCTGGACTACACCGACCGGTATCGAACCCTCCCGTATATCGGAGTGGTTCAGCCGGAACGGTAGAGCGTAGGCGCTCGGAGGATGACAGGCGAAAGTGGAGCTCGCGGCACGGCTCGACAGACGGGCGCGATTACCGGGTGAGCTCGGGAAATCGCTCCGGCGCCATGCGGTGTCGGGTCGCCTGCTCGTAGGCGTACGCGAGCTCGATGAGTCGACCCTCCGAGTAAGGCCGCCCCAAGATCTGAAGCCCGGCAGGAAGGCCACCACGGGAAGTCCCCATGGGAACTGTCACCGCGGGCATTCCCGTCGCCGGTGCGACGAGCTGGCTATTGTCACCTTTGTACTCCTCGCTCGGTTTATCGAGATGCGCGGGCGGGTTCGTCCATGTCGGATAGAGCAACGCATCCACGCCCACCGCATCCATCGCGGCCACGACGTCTGCCAAATAGGCCTGACGGCCGGGATGTTCGGCGTAGTCGGGACATGGAGGATCCCACTCGGCAGGCGCGACGTCGAGCGGCCGGTTTTGATGGCGTTCTAGCCGAGTCGCGACGTACTCCGAGTAGTCGCCATTCTCATACGCCTCCATGACGTCTTGGATAGGCGCCCCCTCGCCCAGGGACTTCAAGTAGACGAACATGTCGTAGCGAAAGCGGTCGCAGCCGCTGTCCGCGTCGAGATAAACCTCGAAGTTATCGACGACGACCGGGTCCACGATCTCGGCCCCAGCGCCACGCAGCTCATCGAGTGCGTTTTCGAACACGGTGGTGACTTCGGCGTCCGCATCCTCGGTATCGACGAGGACTCGCAACACGCCCAGACGGGCTCCTTCGAGACCGCCCGCGCGGAGAAAGTCGGTGTAGTCGGCTTCGCGCCTGCCCTTTCCCAGCTCCGTGTAAGGATCTGCAGGATCGTAGCCGGCAACGACGTCAAACAACCTGGCTCCATCTTCGACCGTTCGCGTCATCGGGCCGGCGATATCCCGATCGAAAGCGAGTGGGATGACACCGTCCCGGCTGGTCAGACCGATGGTCGAGCGGATCCCAAAAAGCGCGAGGTGAGACGACGGGCCACGGATGGAGTTGCCGGTATCTGAACCGAGTCCGCCCACAGCAAAGCTAGCCGCGACTCCTGACGCCGTCCCGCCGCTCGAGCCCGCGGGAACGCGATCGAGCGCGTACGCGTTTGCAGTGATGCCGTAAGATGAGCTCTCCGTGCGGCGCGGGCTGAAGGCCCACTCCGCCATGTTCGTCTTCGCCACGACAATCGCGCCAGCGTCGCGAAGCTTGCGCACCATGAAGGCATCGTCCGGAGGCATACTACCCTTGAGTGCGATCGATCCGCCGGTTGTCGGCAGATCGTGGGTGTCAAAATTATCCTTGACGAGGATGGGGGCGCAAAACAGCGGGCTCAGTTCCTCGTCGTTCGCGAGCGCGTAGTCGAGGCTGTCCGCCTTTGCGAGAGCGTTCGGGTTCACGACGGTAATCGCGTTCAGGCCAGTCGTCTCGTCGTAGGCTTCGATGCGGTCGAGATACGCCTGCACGACGTCGCGGCAGCTCGTGCGTCCAGAGAGGATCGCGTCCTGGATTTCGGCGATCGTCGCCTCGACCACCGAGAAACGCTCGGTTTCAGGGGCTTGGCAAGCGGCGGCGGCAACACACGCAGCCATCAGGAGTGTTTTTCTCATCCGGCATGGTAACCGTAAACTCCGACGCGACGCGATTGACGACTGGCCCGACCCGCCCCCCGGTGCTATCCTGATCTCACAACAACCACAATCGAAATCGTCGCACGAGCCCGCGCGGAGGAGAATCTTGGGTAAGAAAGCCAAGACGATAGCCATCTGGGTCGCCCTCATCCTGGTGTTTCTCGTCTCGTTCGACCTAATGAACGCGGACGAGGACATCTACCCGGAGGACTTCTCGGTCTTTCTCGAGCACTTGGAGGGGGGCCGCGTCGGCGAGGTGCGCGCCAACAGCAACGAATTGACCGTGACCCTTTGGGACTCGGGCACTCGCTACACGACTCTCGGTGTCGTCGATGAGGAGCTCACGCGGAAGCTGTCCGAACAGGGAGTGTTGCTCACATGGGGCGAAGAGTCGCGCCCGATGGCGATGCTTCTCAGCTGGGGTCTGCCTCTCGTTCTGCTACTCGGGGTTTTCATCTATTTTCTGAAGAAGGCGCAAGGCGGCACCGGCAACATCCTCGCGTTGCGTCGGACAACGGCGCGGACGATCTCGGAGTCCAGCAAGGTCACCTTCGCCGATATCGGTGGCGCGGCGAAAGCGAAAGACGAGCTCGGCGACCTGATTGACTATCTCAAACACTCCAAACGCTGGGTCGAAGCGGGCGTGCGACTACCCCGGGGCGTCCTACTCGAAGGCCCCCCGGGGTGCGGCAAGACGCTCCTCGCGCGCGCGGTTGCGGGAGAGGCCGGAGTTCCCTTTTTCACCGTCTCGGCATCCGAGTTCGTCGAGATGTTCGTCGGCATTGGTGCCGCGCGCGTACGCGACACGTTCGAGACGGCCGCCAAACAAGCCCCCGCCGTCATCTTCATCGACGAGCTCGACGCCGTTGGCCGGCGACGTGGCACTGGTATCGGCGCTGGGCACGACGAGCGAGAGCAAACACTCAATCAGCTTCTCGTGAGCCTGGACGGTTTCGAGCACCACAAAGACGTCGTCGTGCTCGCGGCATCGAACCGCGTCGACGTGCTCGACAAGGCGCTTCTTCGTGCTGGCCGGTTCGACTCGCGTATCCAGGTACCCCTGCCGACACGCAACGAACGCCGTGAGACGCTCGAGATTCACACCCGTGGAAGGAAACTCGGCGACAGCGTCTCCCTCGGATCACTTGCCGACAAAACCGACAACTACACCGGCGCGGACCTCGAGAGCCTCACCAACGATGCGGCCCGCCTCGCGGTACGCCGAGCCCGTACCGCGGGTGAGCAAGAGATCGTCATCGAGATGCAAGACTTCAACCGCGCCCTGGAACCCGCGCAAGCTCGCACGAGCCGGTTCACCCAGCTCGATTCGGCGATCATCGAGTCCGCATCGCAACTCGCCCAGCCGACAGGCAAGGCGATCGTCCGCCTCGAGCTTCGGGAAGGCACACTCGTCGAAGGCGAGCTCGTCTGGGCCGACGCGACCTTCATCAAAGTGAGAAACGTGGCGGATGCGACCGAGACCATCATTCCGAAGTACCAGGTCCAAAAACTCGAGGCACTGCAAGGAACCGAGCTGGCGAGGGCAGGCGACGTCGTGGGAGATCGCTGGGCCAACCGCATGCCCGACCTCGCCTAGTGGACTAGTCGAACCCGTCATGGAGAACTGGCTCTTCGCTCGCCTCACGTTCCTCGTGCCACTCCTGCTCTCGCTGAGCGTGCACGAATGGGCGCATGCGTGGACGGCGTGGAAACTCGGCGACGACACCGCGGAGCGTCTCGGACGTCTCACCCTCAATCCGATCGCGCACATGGATCCTATCGGGACGTTGTTGCTACCCCTTCTCGGAGTTCCCTTCGGTTGGGCCAAACCCGTTCCGATCAACCCGACCCGATTCGCACCGAGCGTGAACATGCGTGCTGGAATGATGCTGACAGCAGTCGCCGGCCCGCTATCGAACCTTTTCCTCGCCGCGCTGTGTCTCGCCGGCGTCGCCCTCACCGCGCGGCTCGAAGCGGGAGCGATGTCTCATTTTCTTGAGATCGCGTTTCTTTTGAACGTTATCCTCGCAGTGTTCAACCTGCTGCCGATCCCCCCGCTCGACGGCAGCCGCGTTGCCGACAGCTTGATGCCCCGCCGCTTTCAGCCAGCGTGGGACGGCTTCGCTCAACTCGGCCCCGCGGCGCTCATCGCGGTGATTGTCCTCCCTCAGTTTCTCGGCGTGAGCCTCCTCGCGTGGCCCGTCGAGCAGGCGATGGGTTTGGTCGGGGCCGTTCGCGAGCTCGCCGGCAGCTAGCCGAGCGGATCTCGGACCCCGTTGTTCGAAGCGCTACTCCTCGCCGTCGACCCACCCGGTCTCGAGAAGATAACGCGCAATGAGGTTGTGGATGTGTAAGCGCGTCCCCTTCCCCTCGCGGATCGCATGAGTTCGGTTGGGATAGACCATGAGATCAAACGGCTTTCCGAGCTCCACCAAACGATTCACCAGACGTTCGGTCCCCTGGTAGTGCACGTTGTCATCTCCGGTGCCGTGGATGAGAAGAAGCTTCCCCTCTAACCCCTCCGCGAAATGGATGGGAGATCCGATGCGATAGCCCTCCTCGTTGTCCTCAGGTAGCCCCATGTAGCGCTCCTGATAGATCGTGTCGTAGAGCGTTTGGTCGGGAACCGGCGCCACCGAGACGCCGACGTGGAAAACCTCGGGGAAGCGGAACATCGCGTTCAAGGTGTTCGAGCCGCCCCCACTCCACCCCCAGATCGCGACCCGCTCGCCATCGATGTAGGGCCGCTCTTTCACCAGTGCGCGGACCGCTGCGGCTTGATCCTGTGACGATAGATCGCCAACCGTTCCGTAGACGACTTTGCGCCAGTCGGCACCGCGGGGCGCCGGAGTCCCTCGGTTGTCGAAGCTCGCAACGATGAAACCCTGGTTCGCCAGGGCGCGATGAAAAAGCGTTCGCGAACCGAACCACCGATCGAGCACGGTCTGCCCCGCGGGCTCACCGTAGACGTAAACGAGCAGCGGATATTTTTTTTGAGGATCGAAATCCTCCGGCTTGAGGACCCAGGAATCGAAAGCGAGGTCGGACTCGATCTTAAGTCGGAACATCTCCACTGGTGGAGTGAGCTCGTCCGCCAACTTCGCCCGCAGCTCAGCGTTGTCTTCGAGGATTCGTACTGTCGCATGCTCGGGCAGTCGAACGAGTTCGACGCGCGGGGGCTCGTCGAATCGTGACGATGTATGGAATGCCCACTTGCCGTCGGGAGATAGATCGTAGTCGTGCGTGCCCGCCAGAGTTTGCGGCGTCAGTCGTTCCGGGGGCTCCGAGCCAGTGGTTCTGGCGCGATAGAGAAACCGCTCGGTGGCGCTCTCGGGTGAGGCAAGAAAGTAAAACCACGTCCCGTTCGGCCCGAGTCCGAGGCTTCTGATGACGTCCCCCTCGAATCGGGTCAAGAGCCTTTCGCCGCGCTCTACCGTGTTCGAGCGCGCTCGGAGACGGTCGCGGGCGAGCGCATAAGTATGCCGCCACCCGTCCTTCTCACTCAGCCAAACGAGCTCGTCGCTGCCACGAATCCAGTCGATGTGGTCCACGACTTCGACCCACGCCTGATTGCGGTCCTGGTGAATACGCTCGACCTCACCCGACGTCGCGTTCCCGAGAAAGACGTCATTGACGTTTTGCAGACGGTTCAGATGCTGCAAGACAACGTGGTCGTCGTCGGCCCACTCCATGCGAGCGACATAGCTATTGCGCGGGTCTCCGGGAAGCCGCATCCAGGTCGTCTCGCCCCCCGCAGCGCTGACCACTCCGATGCGTACCGCTGAGTTCGTGGTCCCTACTTTCGGGTACGGGATCCGCGTGAGCTCGGGGTAAAGGGAGTCCGTGTTGTTGATGAGGGTGAACTCACCCACACCGACGGAGTCGAAGCTCCAATACGCGATGCGTTTGCCGTCCGGGCTCCAGCGAAAACCGTCGCGGACGCCGAGCTCCTCTTCGTAGACCCAATCGGAGGTGCCGTGGATGGTCGTCGCCGACCCATCGGATGTCAGCGGTGTCACATCCCCGGTCGAAACGTTCTCGACATAGAGATTGCTCGCCACCACGTACGCTACCCGCGTGCTGTCGGGCGAGAGCTTTGCGAACATGAGAGACGAGGTCGGAAAAACGCCTCCCAGTTTTCGAAGACGCCCGCTGTCCAGCTCCAAAACCCAATAGTCCCCCCGGGTGTTGCGCCGCCACACGCGCACGGTGTTGGTGAAGACGAGAAGACGTCGTCGATCGGACGACCATTGATAGTCATCGATCTTCAGCGGGGCTTGCCCATCCGGCGCCCCCGGCGAGATGAGCCGACTTGCAGAGACAAGGATCTCGCGTTCACCGGAGCGAGTGTCGTAACGCACGATGTCGTCGGCGCCGTCGACCGTTTCAGACGGCTCCACCGTCGTGTAGGAGTCGCCGCCGTCTAGCCACCGCGCGGGCCCGAACTTCGCCGGCTCGAGCTCCTGGGTCTCGAAGATGCGTCGGAGCTGCTTTTGAAGCGCGGGCGCGTCTTCGGCCCCCATGGCCGGAGAAATGTTGAAGACGAGGGCCGCGAATGCGGCGGCGAAGAGGCTGTGTCGCATGCTCATCTTTTACGCCAAAACGACGAGAGCCTCAAGGCGGACTCCGACTCCTTTCGAGAAGGACAAACTCTCGGCGCGACCGCTCGAGGCTGGGTGGATAGCAACGGTTTCGTGAATACCTGACGACGGAAAGCGCGTCGCTCTAGTGCTAGTGCGTCATCGCGTAGATCGCGATATTCACGCCCACCGGATACGCCTTCAGCGAGAACCGGTAAAAGTACTCGTCCTCTTCCGCTTCCCTCTCCCACCCGTCAGCGATGTCGGTGTTGTGGGTCATCACCACCATCAAGCGACCCTGTGGATCGAAGATCCCCCGAAAATGGGGCTCTGCAGTCTCGAAGCCCCGCTCGGACGTGCCGGCGCCGCGTGAGCGCCGCCAGTAGTGGATGGACGGTATCTGAGGAACCTTTCGGATCGTATAAAACGTGCGAAAGATGACGTTGTCCAGCGGGACATCGACAATAGGGAACTCGCCCGGCGGCAAGACTTTGCCGATCTCGTGCTTCCAATGATCCCAGGCGACATCGCCCCAGAAGTCGTCCACATACAAGACGCCGCCGCGCAGAAGGTAGTCGCGGAGTCGGTCGACTTCCGTCGGGCTGAACCCCACTGTCCCCACGTCGGACATGAACACGAACGGGTATTCGTAGATCGTGTCGTCGAGAAGCGTGACAACGACGTGCTCGGGCATGCCGTCACCATCCCGCCGGATCCTCGCCGTCGTCAGCTGCGAAAACCGCGTCATAAAGTTGATGTCTGAATACGGGTAATCGGTGTTCCACCCGTACCCGGAAGGCTCCCCCCGCACGCTTTCGTACAGGATGCGGGCGAAGGCGAACAAATCGTTGGAAGGGGTGTCCGGCTCCGCGAACCGCGGTGGCACGCGATTCCACCAACCGCGGCCGTATTGCGCGACCAGCGGCGAAATTCCCAGGACAAAAAGGGCAGCAACCACGGGCACCACCGCCCAGATTCGTCTCCAAGTCATCGTGTTGACGCCTTCAAGGGCATCATACGGAGCCCCCTAGCCGGCCGCAAACGCAGCCTCGAAACCCAAGCACTTGCGTTCTCCGCCAAAAACCGCACAATAGGAGCCACACACAAACATCGGATCCGACATCCGCGGCTCCAGAAAGGACACCCAAATTGAGCTTGAAGCGAATGCTGGCACTGACACTCACGTTGTCGAGCCTCTGCCTCCTACTGCCCGCGACCTCGTTCGCCGACACGCGCTTGTCCATCGAAAACACCGACTCCGGCGAAAACGCGCAAATGCAGGCGGTGCTGGTGACGCGTGGGAAAGTCCGCATGGAACAGGGAGGAGACGACGACACGCTTCTCCTCTATTTCCAGGAAGGCAATACCTTTTACGCCATTCAGCCAAGCGACAAGTCCTACATGGAGTTCGACCCGGAAGAAGCGGGTGCGATGATGGACCAAGCGAGCCAGATGCAACAGCAAATGATGGCCCAGCTCCAGGAGCGGATGAAAGACTTACCGGCGGAGCAGCGCGAGCAAATGATGGAGATGATGAAGCGCTCAGGCCAGACGATGCCGGGATCGCCAGAAGAGCCGGTCCGCTACGAGTCCCGCAGCGGTAGCGATACGGTCGGAGGCTTCTCGTGCAGTTGGGTCGAGGCCTATCAGGGAGCTCAAAAAGTCCGCGAGCTCTGCCTCGCCGATCCAGGCTCAATGGGCATGGCGTCCGCTGACAAAGACACGATGACGGCGATGCAGACTTCGATGATGGCCCTCGCAAAGCGACTAGGAAACGCCGGCATGTTTCAAGACAACATGCCCGATGGTTTTCCCGTTCATGTGCGCCATTTCGACGCGAGCGGCCGGCTCACCTCAGAGCAGCGGGTGCAAGGCGTCTCAACGGACACTCTCGACTCGAGCTTGTTCGAATTGCCCGCGGGCTATCAGAAGCGAGAGCTTCCGAGTTTTCCCCAACAATAAGTCGATCCCGGTCCCAGCGTTACCGTGGCGAATTTCCTCGAGTTCAACTGTTCCGCGTGCGGAGAAGCAAATCTGCTCGAGGCTTCCGAGATGCCGCCCGAGGGACTCGCGCGGACTTGCCAAACGTGTGGTGTCGCCATCTTCGTCCGGCATGAAGATACCGCCGCCGGCGGCTCCTACACGGGAGACCTTTCGGTGTCGACTCTTGACGCGGACGCCGACTCGGACGCCGGCGGCTTCGGCTTGCACTTGCGCTTGCCTACGGGAGCGGTCCAGACGGTGAGCCCGGAGGCGGTCGCGCAGGCGATTGAAGCGGGCAGGGTCAAGCCCTGGGACCTCGTCTCCGACAACGGTCAGGAGTTTCACCCAGCGTCGGACCACCCCGAGCTCCAGCAGGCGTTCGTCCGCGGGGACTTCTCGCCGGTCATCCAACGCCGCTGCGTCAATCACCAGGCCGACCCTCCTGCGGGCACGTGTCGTAAATGCGGCCGCAGTTATTGCAACGACTGTGTGGCGACGTTGATTCAGGTTCAGCCTCGCCTTTGCCCGGCGTGTAACGGCACCATTGAAGACCCCGACCCGCGTCTCACGGAGCTTCCCCCCTGGGAGCGGTGGCGCGAGATCCTTCGCTATCCCGTCGAAAACAACGCGTGGAAAATCACCGCCGTCCTGGGCGGGCTCGTTTGGTTGGGTGGTCTGTCGGTATGGCTGCTACCTATCAACCTCCTGGCCTTGGCTCTGGCCGTGCACGTCGCATCCTCTTCCGTCCGGGGCGAGAAGAAGTTGGCCATCGACGCCCAACTCGACCTCAAGAAACTCGCGGGGCTCGTCTTGCCGATTGCGCTGTTCACAGCGGTCGTCGTGGGCATCGTGGTTGCCATCGAGCTCTACGCACCTCCGTCAGCGAGAGCAATCCTCCAGCTGCCGCTGACGCTCGCCGCCTTTGCCTACTTGCCCATGGCGCTAGGGCTTTTGTTGCTCGGGCAACCGACCGCGAACGCGTTCGACCCAAGCACGGTCACCACCGCGATCAAGACTCTCCGAGAAGACTACTTGCTCATCGTGTTGTTTCTCGTCGCAATCTCAGTTGTCGTGGTCGCCCTGCAGACCCTTTTCAGCTTCATCCCCTGGTTGGGCCGTATACTTGGCGCCGCCGCACTGGCGTACGGTGCGATCGCGCAAGCCCACGCACTCGGCTCGTTGCTTTACTTGAACCGCGAGCGTATCCTCGCCGCGGCCCGATGAACATAGAGCTCAGCCCCCGGCAATCGTCAACGGTAGGCGCCGCGATCACGGCGCTGTCGGCAGGCGTCATCCTACTCGTTCTGCTCGGGGCGTTCGTTTTGCTCGCGCGATTCGTCGCCGTGTTTTCGAGCGTTTTCTTGCCACTGTTCGTCGCCCTCATCCTCGCGATGGTTTTGCGACCGGTCCAACAGTTTATCCAGCAGCGCCTTCACGTGCCACCCGCCGTCTCCGTGGTCGGCGTGTTCGTCGCTATCTTGCTCCCACTAGCACTATTCCTCTGGTTCTTCGGTGCACTCGCACTCACGCAACTGACCGAGTTGCTGCGCAAGCTTCCCGAGCTCAACGAGCGTGCGCGCGAGTTCATGGCGACCCAATGGCCGCAGGTCAAAGGCCTCTGGGATCAATACGGGATGACGGGGCGCATCCAACAATTCGTGTCCACGGAGGCGGACTCGATTTGGAGCGCGATCCGCACGATGACCCAATCGGCGTTCTCGGCGGGAGCGAGCGCGTTTCGAAGTGTCGCCGCGGCGCTGAGCTGGTTCGTCTTGCCCGTCTACCTCGCGTTTTTCCTGATGGCGCCACCATTTCCGCGAAAGGACTGGGCCGAGCTTCTCCCCTTCCTCAAAGAGGACACGCGAAAAGACATCGTTTACTTGATTCGAGAGTTCATCAACATCATCGTTTCGTTTTTTCGCGGCCAACTCATCGTTGCTCTCGGTCAGGGTATTCTGTTCGCTATTGGGTTTGCTCTCGTCGGCCTGCAACACGGATTCATCATCGGTCTGCTGCTCGGCTTCTTGAACATCATCCCCTACCTGGGCAGCATGCTCGGCCTCGCGATTTCGCTCCCCCTCGCTTTTTTTCAGACAGACGGGGGACTGACACGTCTCGGGCTGGTCATCGGTGTTTTCGTGATCGTCCAGCTCATCGAGGGGTATTACCTGACGCCGAAAGTCATGGGTGAGCGAACGGGACTCCACCCGCTCGCGATCATCGTCGCCCTTTTCTTCTGGGGGACGGCGTTCGACGGCGTCGCTGGGATGATCTTGGCCATCCCCCTCACGGCCTTTCTCGTAGTATTCTGGAGGCTAGCCAAAGCCAAATACATTACTGAGATCGTCTGACGCCATGGAGATACGCCGGGTTTTCGTTATCGCGCTCGCGCTGTTGGCCGCTCCGACGCCCTCGCGCTCCCAGGATTGCTCTATCTTGGGTCAGAACACCTTCGTTCGCGAAAAATTGGACGAGTTCTACCTTTGGTACCGCGAGCTGCCGAGTACAGATCCCGCGCTCTTCGATTCCCCGGAGGCCTATCTAAACGCGGTTCGCTTTCGTCCGATCGACGATTCGTTCAGTTTCATTTCCGCTCGCGAGACCACCACCGCCTTCTACTCGAACAGCCAGTTCGTCGGCATCGGCTTCACGCAAAAGCTACTAGGCCGCAACGAGCTCCGAATCGCCCAGGTCTTTCCGGGCAGCCCCGCCGCTGAAGCGCGCATGGAGCGAGGTGACTATCTGCTCGCTGTCAACGGCCGGCCCGTTTCAGAGCTGCTTGCGACAGGTCAGCTCGGCGCCGAGCTCGGCCCCTCGACGATCGGCTACACACTCGAGCTGAGCTGGCGTAGCCTCCGCGGCGAGGAACGAAGCGCGCGAGTGACCAAACGTCTCGTCACCATCCCCACGGTTGACTCGGCGGTCATCGACGAGAACGGCCTGCCCATCGGCTACTTGCATTTGCGCAACTTCGTCGAACCCACGATCCCCGAGCTCGATCGCGCCTTCAACGAGTTTCGTGCCCAAGGGGTCGTCGACGTCGTGGTCGATCTACGCTACAACGGCGGCGGCCTCGTCGACGTCGCTCAACACCTGGCGAGCCTGATTGGTGGGATGCGAACGAACACCCAGGTTTTTGCCGAGTACCTTCACAACGACAAGCAATCATCTCGGAACCAGCAAGTGCGCTTCAGCGATCCGGCCGCGGCGATCGACGTCCCGCGTGTCGTGCTCATCACCAGCGAGGGCTCCGCGTCCGCCAGCGAGCTCGTGATCAACGGCCTCGAACCTTTCCTCCCGACTACCCTCGTTGGACGACGTACGTTCGGAAAACCGGTGGGTCAATACGGCTTCGAGTTCTGCGACAAAGTATTGTTCCCCGTGTCGTTCATGACCGTCAACGCCGCGGGCGATGGCGAGTACTACGACGGCCTTCCTGTCGATTGCCCGATGCGCGACGGTCTCAATCGCCCTCTCGGCCACCCCGAAGAAGCCCGTCTCGCCGAAGCTATCCATTTCCTGCGCAACGGCACTTGTAGCGCCCCGCCGGCCGAGACGTCAAGGCCGCAACTCGCCGGGCCCGCCACGAGTCTCGAGCTGTCCGGCCTCGCACAAATCATCAACGCCCGCTAGCCGCAAAGGCTCAACCACGGAGGCAAGGAGGCTAGTCGAGCTGAGAGAGGCGTTTTTCGATCGTCTTCGCGACGAGGGACTCGAGGCGATCGCCGGTTTCCTCCGACACATCGATGAGCCGGAGCCCCATGCCGCGTCGAATACGGGCTTCCGGAATACCGTCATCGGCGCGCCACACGACTTCCCCGGTGAGCTCGAGCATGTCACCAGGCTCGTCGTCATCGGACAAGCCGACGATGTAGACGGTCAACCGCGAACCGGATTCGGCCAACGTTTCCGAGGCGAGAAACACCCCACGACGACTCACGTTGACTACGCTCGCGTCGAAGGAGCCGCCTTCGTGCTCGACCATCGCGTGAGCTTCGATGGGAACCCTGAGTCGAGTCCCATCGGAGAGCGTCCCGCGGATCTCCGCCGGCGAGAACGGCGCGCTCGCGTTCTCACTCGAGAACCCGGAATGGAACATGAGCAGGTCGTAGACGACCTTCAGCTCTTCCCATCGCTCTTCTTCCTCGGGCGAGAGCTTCCCCTGGTCGATCTTGGCTTCGTTGAGGTCGTTGTATTTCTTGAGTAGATCCAGAACTGTTTTCACGTTCCTAAAACTGTGCAATCGCCGTGCCGTATGCGACCCCCCACGTTTAAAAGCACTTACAGGGATTGACCTGTTCCCCTCTGTGGGAAAAAACACCCGGGAGCTCCGACCCGCACAGCTCAATCGCCGTGGAGTCGGGAAGCTAGGTTCAAGTGGACGGCACGGGTACGTCGGGACAAAGGCAGCCTATTGTCCCACAGCTCGGAGGAGCCCCGTTTCGCTAGGTCGCTTTCTTCAGGATGGACATCTGCCCGGCATGATAGAGGTTGTGCTGGATGACACCGTGGAGAAGATGGTAGGTGGTCGCGGGATGACCCGCGACGGGTTTGTCCAACGCGTCGTCGTCCAGTTCGCCGATCACGCTCATCAGCCGATCGTGAGAGGCATCGAGCTCGTCTAGCAGCGCATCCCACGCAGCAGGGCCTGTCGGCCAGTCTTTCTCTGGCGGGAGGTCGTCACTTCCGGCACCTTCCAGGCGTGCCGCGGCTTCTCTCTCCCAAGCGATGACGTGAACGACGAGCTCACGGATCGTATGCCCGCTCGGAATCGGGCGCGACGACGCCGTCTCAGAATCAACTCCATTGAGTATTTCCCGAATCGACGGACCGTGCCACGCCCCTCCCCGATTAGCTCGTTCCAATTGGTCCCGGATCCGCGCGACTTCACTCACGTCCGCCTCAGCATCAGGAGTGTTCGGTCGTCGCTCGGCTCGCCCGGTGCAAAGGTAGCTAACTCCTCCGCTAAACTGGATGCGAGCACTTGGGCCGGCAGGCCCGGTAGCTGGTCGAGTCGACGCGCAATCTCACGTTCATCGAAAACCTCGCCCGCGCTGTTCTCCGCTTCGGTGAACCCGTCGGAGAACAACACGAGCAAGTCCCCCGACTCGAGCGTCACCGTCGCCTCCGAATAAGAAACGTTCGGCAGCGCACCTAGAACCATGCCGGTGGCATCGAGCGTCTGCCAGTCGCCGGACGCGCGCCGCAGTAGCGGCGGTAAGTGTCCGCCATTCGCGTAACTCAGCTCCCCCTTGTCCGGATCGAGTGCGCCCAAGAAAACCGATGCCAGGCGCCCCGGGGAGGCGCTATCCAAGAAATTTCGGTTCGCTTTTTCCAAGACCCGAGCCGGCGAGCAGACTTCCGGTGCAAGTGCCTTGAGTGAGCTTTGCAATCCCGCGCGCAGCAGCGCAGCGGGAATACCCTTCCCCATGACGTCGCCGATGAGGAGCGTCAGCCGTCCATCCTGCTCAGCGCGAACGTCGTAGAAATCGCCGCTCAACAAACGCGACGGCCGATAGTGCAGCCCGACATCCCAACCGCTGAGTGCCGGGACGTCCGGCAGTAGCGAACGATCCAGGTCCCGGACCTGGTTGAGCTCTTTTTCGAGGCGCGCGCGGTCGACCTTGGCCATGCAATCGAGACAAACTTGACTGCTGGGGTAGACCGACAAGAGCTCGGGCTCGACAAAGCCGTCGCATTGCGAACAAGAATGCTCCAGCGTGGTCACTTGCTGCGCGCTGTGCGCACTCGGCGTATTCATGACGCCTCCTGTGTGGGGATGCCTTCGATACCCATCAACGTCCGTTTGATATCCAAGCCGCCGGTGTAGCCGCCGAGACGACCGCCCGACGCCACAACACGATGACACGGGATGACGATCGCGACCGGGTTCTTGCCCAAAGCGTTCCCGACGGCGCGCTGCGCCTTGGGATGGCCGATACGCTGTGCAATGTCCGTGTAGCATTCGCACTGGCCGAACGGGATCTCGTTAGCCGCCTTCAGGACCTTGCGCTGGAACGGAGTCCCCCACCGAAGATCCACAGGGAGCTCGAAGCGTTGCCGCTTGCCCGCAAAGTATTCCTCGAATTGGCGACGCTCGGCGTCGAGCTTTCCAGCGCTCTTCTCTGGCAAAAGCTCCCGCTGCTCGAGGTCGTCGATGAGCTCGTCCTCCTTGCGTCGGAAGCTCACTCGGCACAGACCCTCGTCCGTCTTGGCGAGGAACACTTTACCGAACGGCGCGTCGATCCACTCATAGAAGACCCGCGCTGAAGCGAACGCCTCCATCAGCGCCTCATGAGCCCGTTTCCAATCAGCGTCGGCGGGCGTCGACAAGTTTGGCACTTGTGCAAGCTTTTTTTGAGCCATCAGCTCCTCCTGAGACCGTTGCGTATTTTCTTCATGGCTTGGTAGACCTGAGCACGGGCGTTTTCCTCGCTACAGCCGAGAATGTCCGCCACATCGGCGTACGGCAGGCCCTCGTACTTCTTCAAAAGAAGCGCCGAGCGCTGTCGCGGTGTCAGTGCGCGGATCATCCGCCGCAGCGCCTGCGCCAACTGACGGGTTTCCGCCAAATCGTCCGGGTGCCCGTTCGCATCATCGATCGCGAGCGCGCCTTCGAGAGGCTCCGTTTCCCGCACTTTCTGGGACCGAAACAAATTCAGCGCCTGCCGATGCGCAATACGGTAGAGCCACGCACGGTGGTTGGCATCGGCGGGAAGACGCGAAAACGCCCGAAACGCCTTTAAAAACGTATCCTGGAGAACGTCCGCCGCGTCCTCCGGATTGCCCGTCATGCGAAACGCGTAGCGATGAATCTCTTGCTCGTAGCTCCCGAGCAAATCAACAAACCGCGTCTTCGTGGGCATCTACTCTCTATAACACCCGAGACCCCCGAATGTGAAAGATCTAAAAGATCACCGCGGAGACCACTAGATCTTGCTCCGTGCCTCCGTGGTGGTCTTTTCAATCACGGATACGGCTTCGCGGCAACGGGCGTTCCGGAACATCCTCCAAGAGGCCGCCGGCGCCGAGCGCGATGACGTCTTCGCGGCGCAATCGGTCTCCCGCGAGCAGGCGCGGCAGGATCCAGTCCACGACGTTCGTTTTTCGGCTGCGAGCACAGCCAGGGGCACCCAGGATTGGGATTTCGCTCAGATAGCCCAACATCAACAGGTTTCCGGGATCGACAGGAGCACCCACCGCCTCGACGTAGCCACCCGCCCGCTCGATGGCTCGTGGGGCGATGTCGTGTCGGTCCATGACGGCGGTCTCGCCCGCAAACAAAATGAGCTCGACCTCGGCGTCGCGTTGTCGTTCGAGAGCTTGGGCCAGCGCTTGCTCGCCGCCTTCGTCCCCTACGTCGACGTAGTCTCGCTCGACGAGGTCCGAGCCCAAGTCTCGAACGCGCTCGACCAGGGGGAAGAAACTTTGGGTCAGCGGAGCTCTCGCCGACGGAGAGCCTGACAGGATGAGGCCAACGCGACGGGATTTGAGAGCGTCGACGTGTAGGAGTGGCTCGGTTGCCGCGACCTCGATGGACTCGACGATCTTCGCCGGCACGGCATAAGGAATCACCTTGACGGTTGCTACCGTTTGTCCTGGACGGACAATGGCGTGAGGCCCGAGCGCAGCGACGGTGACGCCTTCACCCGCGTTCAATCGATGCAGCTTCCCGGTATCGATCCGCACTAGACCGAGCTCGGTCGCAATCAGATTGATACGCCCGGTTGCCGCACCGGAACAACGCAGCCCGGCGCCAGAACACGCTTCGGCAACGCGACGAGCGGCCGTGTTCTCGTCGACATCGCCGTCCTCGAGCTCCGCCACGTAGACGATCGTGCGGCCGAGCTCCCGCAGCGCGGCAATATCCTCCGAGCGAAGTGGCTTGCCCTTGCGCAGGCGTCGCTTGCCGTCGGCCCCTGCGACGTTGTGCCCAAGAATCTTGCTTTCGGCCTCGTCAAGAGGAACCGGGCCGAACTTCATGCTTCGATCTTCTTTTTCACGCAGGAGAAAAACTGAGAGGTCATCTTGGCGGTGACGGGCTTCATCAGACGCGCTGCCAGGCTCGCAATCGAGCCCACGACGCTGACATCTGCCTTCCAGACGAGATCGGTCGAACCCTCAGGTCCGTCTGCAAGCTCGATCTGGCTCCCCACGTCGATGGAGCTTCCCGGCGCGGTGCCGTTCATTTTCATCGTCGCCTTGTTGGGTTTTTGAAGCTCGACCCACTCGATCGTCGTGTTGAACCTGACCTTTACCGTCCCGAGTCCCAACGCACCGAGCGCCTTGAATTTCTTGCCCGGTTCGATGATTTCCATGGACTTGATGCCCGGAGTGCACTTCGAGACGGACTCCGCGTCCGTCAAGAACTTCCAGACTACGCCTCGGGTTGCTTTGATATTGTCCTTACCTTCAATCAGCATGCTTCAGCTCGTATGCATCCTTGCAGCTCGCGCCGCAGAAATAGAAAGTGTTGTCACCGCGAATAGACGTGTGGCGCGCCCCTTCAACGGCGACCATCATCCCACAAATCGGATCTTTAGCGACCCAGTCATCCGCGGTCTGCAGCTCACGGCCGTGCTGGTCCTGTCCGCGGCGAATCGAGACGATCTCCGCCAGAATACTCAGTGCAATCTCTTCTGGTGTCACCGCACCGATATCGAGCCCGGCCGGGCATTTCACAGTTTTCGGGACGCCGAGCGCTTTCGCCCGTTTCTGGCTGGCCACAAGCGCGACGTAGGCAGCCTCGGCGGTTGACGCGGCTTCAATCGCGTCCCGGTCGTAGTTTCCGTGGCTCGCAATGACGACATCAAGTTCTTGATGTGGAACTCCGCCGGATCCATCTCGAGCTCGTGCGCCATGACTTCGGCCATGCGCTCGATGCAATAAATCGCCTCGGTCACGCGGAACGAAAATCGGTAGGCAACACCTTTATCATCCGCAGCTCCCCCGTCAATGAGCTACACCAACAGCGTCTCGGCGAACGTTGTCGGTCGTCAGTTGATGGTCAAGCTTGTCGTCCTGACCTCATCCTCGGTGAAGGCGGTTCGGACGTACGGGAGGTTTTCTACGACTCTCGCGATATCGGCGAGGTTGAGCCCCAGTTGTCGCATTCGTTTTTCGTCGACGAAGAGTTGATTGTTGGCAGTATCGAGAAACTCAAAGAAAAGTCGACTCTCTTTGGAATCGAGCTCACCGTGGAGCGTCGCGACCATTTCGCGGATGAAGCGGCGTTCGTGGCCGGTCCCCTCCGGTTCGGACGGCATGCCGTGATCTGCGGTCACCGCGACGACATACCCGTCAGAGCCGGCGGCGGCATCAAGTGCGTCCAGCGTTCGTCCGAGTGCGCCGTCCACAGCTCCGAGAACTTCCTTGATCTCCTCCGATTCAGGGCCGAAGTTGTGGCCGACATAGTCCGGTGATTTGAAGTTCACCATGACGAGATCGGCGACACCATCTTTGCCCACGTTCTCGTGCTCGATCATCGACACCAAAGCATCCGTTTGAAAGTCAGGCAGCAGCGGCGTCATCACGAAGACGCGGCCGTTGTCGATGTCGAGGTCCCGCCAACGCGACCCGGCCTCTTCCCACACCGTTCTCGCGCTCGCGCTGTCCAAGTATTCGGGCAGTAAGAAACAATCCGGGTTCGTCACCCAGCCTTCGTCGCGATAGTCGAACATCGCCATGATGGGTGCACGTCCGTTCGGCATACACGCACCGTGTCCCGCGAGGCTCACCGTGGCTCGCGGCGTGGTCCCTTGCGCGATGATGACCGCATCGCCGTCGAAGTGCAGATTCCAAAGGTCGGCAAGCCCGAGCACCATCACGTTTTTCGGCGACAGGCCTTCGAACAGCGTGGCGCTGCGGCCGCGCGCTCGATCGTAGAAGCCATTGCCCGCGACCCCATGCAGGCGTGGGTCGGCGCCGGTGCCGATCGTCGTATGGCCGGCGCTGGTCACCGTCGGCACGTAGTCGATCCACGTGTTGTCGAAATCCGCTCCTTCTCGGCGCATGCGCGTCAGTGTGGGCATGACGCCGGCGTAGCGCTGGAGATAGTCGGCTCGCATCCCGTCGAGCACGATGACGACGGCGACCTTCGGTGGCGCGTCGTGGTCGCGAAAGATGAAATCGAGCGTCTGTCCGGACATCGTCGCCGCCGGGGGCACACCGCCAAGTGACAGAAGCGTCGTAGCGATATCTTGCTGACGCGCCCTTTCGCTGCGATTCCCGGGAGCGACGAAGCCCTGCCCATAGAAGATCAACGGGATATGCCGGTCGTATTCCCACGGACTCCCGTGCATGAAGCGGTAGAAGCCCATCGGTTTGCTGAGAAAAACCTCACCCGGCTCGGGGACAAAAAGTATCTGGCCGCTGCGTCCGGGGTAGTAGCCTCGCGCAACGAGCTCGAGGAGCTCGCCACGCTCGTCTTGGGCAGGGGGCGCCGCATTTGGAGCGGCGGCGCAACCTCCCAAAAGGCCAATGAGGCAAGACAGAACAATGGAACCGTTACGCATACTGCTTGCCGAGCTCGTCCAAACCCGCCTTCGCCAGGTCTTCCGGCGTCATGCATGGATGAAAATCCACGCTCGCTTCGAAGGCCAAAAACAGGTGCTCCGCGATCTTAGGGATCGAAGATGCGTCGGGCAAATCAACGATCATCGTGCCGCCCCGTTTTCCGTTGCGCGCTGCAAAGTACATGGCTTCGGGCTTGATCGCCTCCATCACTTTTTGGATCACTTGTCCTGCGGTCCCGTTCTTGACCATGGTATTGAACGGCTCGAGGGGGAATTCCATTTCGACTATCATACGCATTGCAGCACCTCCTATTGTGCTTGCGGCCGCGTGGGTACGTGGCCACGTTTATAGACCATGACAGTTCGTCTGAACTCGATCACGGTCGTCCCTTTTTGATTGAATCCGGTCGTCTTTACCGTCACGATCCCCACATTCGGTCGGGATTTCGACTCTCGCGTTTCGAGTACTTCGCTGCGCGAGTAAATCGTATCGCCCTCGAACACCGGGTTGGGCAAGCGCACTTCGTCCCAGCCGAGATTCGCCATCACGTTTTGAGAAACGTCGGTGACCGATTGCCCCGTCACCAGCGCCAGTGTGAACGTCGAATCGACGAGCGGTTTGCGAAACTCGGTTTGCGAGGCGTAGTGGTGGTCGAAGTGGATCGGGTTCGTGTTTTGTGTCAACAGGGTGAACCAGCTGTTGTCGACCGGCAACACCGTGCGACCGAGAGGATGCTCGTAGACATCTCCCACCTCGAAGTCCTCATAAACGCGGCCGGTCCAGCCTTTTTTGACGACCATTCGATCCTGCTCAATACGAGCGCGGCAGTCCGAGAACGCGCTCGGCGACATAAGTAAGTATCAAATTCGTCGAGATCGGCGCCACCTGGTACAGGCGGGTCTCGCGGAGCTTGCGTTCGATGTCGTACTCGGCAGCGAATCCGAACCCGCCGAGCGTCTGCACGGCTGCGTTTCCCGCTTCCCACGACGCATCGGCGGCCAATAGCTTCGCGATATTCGCGTCGGCGCCGCATGGCACGTCGTGGTCGAACGCGGTGGCAGCACGAAACCGAACGAGGTCGGCAGCCTCCGTATGGGCGTGAGCCCGAGCGAGAGGAAATTGAATTCCTTGATTCTGGCCGATGGGTCGGCCGAACACTTCCCGCTCCTTCGCGTAATCGCTCGAGCGGTCGAGAAAAAAACGGGCGTCTCCGATGCACTCTGCCGCAATGAGAATTCGCTCGGCATTCATGCCGTCGAGGATATAGCGAAAGCCTTGCCCCTCTTCCCCGATGAGGTTATCGGCTGGAACCTCCAGCTCATCGATGAACAGCTCGCACGAGTGGTGGTTCATCATCGTACGGATGGGCTTGATCGTGATGCCGTGACCGATAGCAGCGCGCAGATCGACCAGAAGCACGGACAGCCCTTCGGTCTTCTTGGCGAGCTCGCCCGCCGGTGTCGTGCGCGCCAGCAATAGCATCAAATCGGAGTGCTCCGCGCGCGAAATCCAGACTTTCTGACCGTTCACGACGTAGCGATCGCCGTCGCGTCGAGCGAACGTCTGCAGCTGCGTCGTATCGGATCCCGTCGTAGGCTCGGTGACCCCGAACGCTTGTAGCCGCAGCTCCCCGGCCGCGAGCGGAGGAAGAAATTTCTTTTTCTGCTCCGTCGAGCCGTGCCGGAGAAGGGTCCCCATGATGTACATCTGGGCGTGGCAGACCCCCGCATTCCCAGGTGAACGGTTGATCTCTTCGAGGATCAGGCTCGCTTCGACGAGCCCAACCCCGATCCCGCCGTACTCCTGCGGGATCAGCGCCGCGAGCCAGCCTCCGCGAGTGAGCGCCTCGATGAATTCCTGCGGGTAGCCCAGCTCCTGGTCGAGCTTTTGCCAGTACTCGCCCGGAAAATCACTCACGACCTCGCGAACGGCTCGGCGGATTTGCTCCTGCTCGTGACTCAGGCGAAAGTCCATTGACGGACGCGAATATAGCACGAGCCCGGGCGCACGGTGGGTGCCTGCCCACTCACCGGAGACGGCTTCAGGAAGGATTAGCCGACGCCAGCGGCAGCGTCAAGCGAACGACGAAGCCAGCGTCGTGGCCGTTGTAGCCCCTGACCGTGCCACCCATTGATTCCACGAGACCTTGCACGAGTGCAAGGCCGATACCGGTGCCTCGACTCCGGCGGGTCATCTCGGCTTCGGCGCGATAGAAAGGCTCGAAGACTCGTTTCAAGTGCACCTCGCTCACGCCAGGGCCATGATCCGTGACCGCGATCTCGAGTGCGTCGCCCTGCCGCCGCGCACTCAAGAGAATCTCTCGACTGACGGCGCTCTTGGCATATTTGACGGCGTTGTCGATGAGATTGAAGAGCACTTGAAGCAGCGCGTCGCGATCGTAGATGGCTTCTGGTAGATCCGGCTCCACATCGAGACGGATCTCGAATCCTTCCTGTGCCGCATGTGGGGCCAGTATGTCCCGCGCCTCCTCGAGCACCGGTCGGATGGGCCCCGCCACAGGATTCGTGGAGCGATCCCGACGCTCGAGATTCGACAGCTCCAGCACGTTGTTCACCAGTCGCGTGAGCCGTTCGGACTCACTGGTGATGACGCCGTAGTAGTGCTCTCGCTTCTGCTCGTCCCGAACCAACCCATCTCGCAACATCTCGCCGTACATACGGATGGCGGTGAGCGGCGTTTTGAGCTCATGCGAAACAGCCGAGACGAAGTTCTGCCGACGCTCGGCGAAAGCGACCCGCGCTTCGACCATGCGATAGATGCCGACCAGCCCCGCCGCTCCGGCGACGAGGGTAAGGACCGACAAGAGGTACACGAAGCTCGTGGCGCCCGAGCCGGTGAGGGGCGGAAGCACGAGGAGGCTGGCCAAGCCATCAAACGGCTCGGCGAATTGGTGCCGGTAGGTGAAATCCGTTTGACGCAAAGTCCGGCTGCTCGGTGATTCGGGAAGGATCTCGAAACGAGTCGCAAGCTCGCTTCCAGCGACCACCCGTCGAGCGAGCCAGTCGACGAGCTGATGGGTCTCGAGCAAGAGACCCTGACGATAGCTCAGCCCCCCCACGGTCGCGCTACGGGTGAGGACGAGGTAGTTGTCGTCGACGCGTTCACCGACAAACGAGTCGAGCACGATATCGACCGGCGCGTTTGCCTCGAGTCCGGCACCTTCGAACGCGACAACGAGTTCTTGGTGAGATTCCTCCAAATCCGCTTCGACATACGGACCGATATTGGTCGCAGCGCTCTGCGTTTGTTTGGAGAAACGATCCTGTCGCAAAGCGGCTCCCCGGTTGAGCTCCCGCAAGTAGTCTTCCGAGCGAGCCTCTTGTTGGTCAGAGTACGCAGGCGCGACCTCCTTGGTCTTAGACAGGGCGCGAGTCGTTCCCGGATCCTGACTTCGCGTCGGAATTGCAGGCGCCTCGCTCGGGTCCCGGGCGGTGACGACACTTTGCAGTCGCGCGAAACTTGCGGGGTCGGCGTTTTCCTGCGGCGTCGTGACGGTGCCGTCCGGACTCACGAGAAAATGGCCGACGACGAACGGCTCCTGTGGTGGGTCCGCCAAGGGAGAGCGGACCCGAGCCACCGCGCCCCCGGCGTTCGACTCTGGGGCGTAGTAGGAGCGGTAGTGCTCGAAGGGACGATCCTCCTCGCGGCGGACGAGCGCACTGAGCTCGCGCTCCATCTCGTCGAAAACGCGTTCTGCCACGATCTGATGACGCAGGTCGCGCTCGCCGCGGATGCTTACGAGCGCTCGCCAGACGAGCAAGCCCAATGAGAGCAAGAGCACGACGGCTAGAGCCACGAAGGTACGCCGCAAACGAGTCATCATCAGCCCACGTAGCGATAGCCTGCGCCCCGGATCGTCGTGATGAGCGTCGTGTCGGGGTCGAGCTTCTTCCGGAGCTTGGCGATGTGCATATCCACAGTTCTCGTCTCGACTTCGTCGGCCTTTGACATCTCCCAGACTTCCTTCAAGAGCATCCGCCGGCTCACGATCCGACCGCGCTCGCGAACGAACAAAGCGATGAGCGCGAGCTCGCGCGGAGTGAGCTCGCAGCTGTCGCCCCCTTTACTATTGCAGGTCGCAGTCAACGTCGCCGGATCCACCGTCCAAACACCAAAGGCAATGGACTTGCTCTGCCTGGCACTGGTTCGCCTGACGAGCGCCTCGACGCGTGCGGTGAGCTCGCGAATCGAGAACGGTTTGGTCACATAGTCATCGGCACCCGCGCGAAGCCCTTCGACGACGTCGTCCTCCGAACCCTTGGCGGTGAGCATGAGGATCGCGACCGTTGACCCAGCGTCACGCGCTTGGCGGCAAACGTCGAAACCGTTCAAACCAGGGAGCATCACGTCGAGCAGCACCAGCTGAAAACCGCCGTTCAAAATGGCGTCGAGCCCGGCCTCACCGCTGTCGACGGCTTCGACCTCGTAGCCGTGGTACGTGAGCACATCGCTGAGTCCGTCCCGGATGCTCTGCTCATCCTCGACGACTAGGACTCTAGTTTTTCGGGTCATACCACCTTTTATTGTACCGACTCACGACCGATCCCTTTGTAAATCGAGCGTAAAACCCTGTACCTGTTCGTTTTACCGTGCTTTTGCAATAAAACAGCGTGAACCCGGGTACAACAGTAGACAGACCCCGACACGAGATAAAGACGCGAAACGAAAAGGAGATGCCATGACGACGAACACCCGAAACAAGAATCGACGCATTCCGAGTCTACTCACCGCCGGGCTCTTATTCACGACCCTGGCGGCGGGGTGGTTGTTGAACGGCCAGGCGGCGAGCGATGCCACCGCGCCCGGCTGGAGCCACGCAACGACTACCGGTCCCGTTTCCCTCCGGGTGCGGGCCGACCGCAACGCGGTGCTTACCGGCCAGGACGGCCGCGTGCGCATGGAGCTCATTCTCGAGGCCGAAGAAAGAGCCACTCGTGAGGCTACGGTCCCGACCGATCTGCTGGTTGTGCTCGACACCTCGGGCTCGATGCAAGGCGACAAAATAGAGCACGGACTTGCCGCGATCGATGCTCTGATCGAGCAGCTCGGGGAGAGCGACCGATTTGCGCTGGTGACGTATTCCTACGACGCTCAGCTCGCGCTCCCGATCGCGCCGATGAGCTGGGTAGCAAAGCAACGTTCGAAGAAGGTTCTGAACAGCATCGTTGCCGACGGCGGAACCAATATGTCGCGCGGCCTCGAGCTCGCCTACGAGACGCTCCAAAGTTCACGCGACCACGCGCGCGCTTCACGCGTCATCCTCATTTCGGACGGATTGGCGAATCACGGCGACTCCAGCGAACAAGGTCTGACGATGCGGGCTTCTCGATTCACCGAGCAAGAACAGGTCCTCTCCGCCGTCGGCGTGGGTCTCGATTTCAACGAATACGTGCTGAGCCGTCTCGCTGACGCCGGCACCGGTAACTACTACTATCTCGAAAGCTCGCGCGGACTTGCTCAGATTTTCGCGAAGGAGTTCTCCGCAACCCGGGACACCGTCGCCCGTGGCATCGCCGTCACCCTCGAGCATGGCAAGGATGTCCGAGTCGTCGATGTCGCCGGATACCCACTGGAGCACAACGATGGCCGCGTCACCTTCCGTCCGGGTTCGCTGTTCTCCGGCCAGCAGCGCCGTGTTTGGGTTACCTATGAAGTCCCAACGACGGATGCGAGAGACTACGATCTCGGCAATGTCACCGCCAACTACAACGCGGGCGGCGAGTCTTACCAAGTGACGGTCCGCGACACCGCCACCATCGCCTGCGTCCAGGACGAGTCGACCTATTTCGCCGGCGTCGACAAGGAGGCCTGGGAACAATCCGTCGTCGAAGAAGCCTATGGCGAGTTGCGAGAGTCCGTCGCCCTGGACGTCAAGGAAGGTCGGCGCGACGAAGCCAAAGCGAAGATCGAAGCCTATCGCACGAGGCAGCAATGGATGAACCAGAGCCTCGAGAGCGATGTCGTCGATCGCAATATCGGCGAAGTCACGAGGATGGAAGCGGAGTTGGACGAAGCTTTCCAGGGTGAGAACCAGGCCGACAAACAAAACCGCTTCAGCAAAACCACTCAGTCGGAAGCGCTGACGACACGCCGTACCGGCAGCAAGAAATAGGAGAATGACCATGGGACTACTGACACGAATGACAACGTTGCTCAAGGCCGACGCTCACGGAGTCGTCGACACGGTCGAAGATCGCTCTTTGCTCTTGAAACAACACCTGCGGGAAGCGGAGAGCGCGCTGGCCGGTAAACGTGCCCGGTTGGGCGCGCTCGGCGCCGAGGAGAGGGACAGCCGCGAGGCAGTGAAGCGCCTCACGGTGGAGATCAAGCGGTTGGAGGAGGACGTCACCTTGGCGCTCGACGGTGACAAGGAGGAGCTGGCCCGCTTCGCGCTCAGGAAGCTTCTGGCGTTGAGACGACGCGCAGAACAGCTGGACCAGCGCGGAAAACATCTTCGGGAACAACGCGAGGAGCTCGAAGAGCAGGTCGCACAACAAGAGGTCGAGCTCACCGAGCTCAGGACGAAAGTGAAGGGCTTTCTCGCTCGCGCGCGAGCTGGAGATGAGGACATTCGCTTCGTGGAGCCCGTCATCGCGGAGGAAGAGATCGAGATTGAGCTCCTGCGTCGTCGAAAAGAGCGCGACGCGAAGGAGGCGCCGTAATGCGAGCCGACAAATTCACCGCCAGTCTCGTTTTCGCAGCTCTCGCCGGCCTGGCCGCCATTCCCTATCTCATGTTGGCGTTGCCGATCCTCGGCTCGGCACTCGGCATGGCCGTCGGGAGTGTTCTCGGAGTCGCGGCCTACGTCACAGCCATGAGCCCGGGCCTCGGGCGCGGGCTGCGCTACGGCCTCGTGACGCTCGTTCTGGGCGGCGCGCTCGCCGTGCTGGCGCCGCCGTCCGTCGTGCTGTTTGGCGCCGCGATGCTGCTGGGGCTGATGCGTAGCGGCGTCGTCTACCGCGCGAAGATCGGACGCACGCTGCTCATCGAATCGGTTGTCTTCATCGTCGCGGTCGGCACGGTCAAACTTCTCGCCGGACCGACGATGATCAGCTACGGCCTCGCGGTCTGGGGCTTCTTCCTGGTGGAGGGCACCTTTTTTCTATTCGCA